>JAEETR010000113.1 GCA_016286595.1 Oscillospiraceae bacterium
GATCTTGACGCCGACTTTTTGAAATAAGACATAATAAACCCCTCCTGCCAACAGATATCTTAACAGATTACTATTCGGCAGAAGGGGACTTATTACTTTTTTTACGAGATCACTGCTGGGTGGTGGACTTGGTGTTGGAAGAGATGGCCCACTTGGCCACCTGCATGCGGACACGGTCCTCGCCGGTCTCAAAGGTTACGAAATCGTCGCTGAGGTGGACTATCTTGCCGACGATGCCGCCGATAGTGGTGATATCGTCGCCCACGGCCAGAGAATTTCTCATCTGCTCAGCCTGCTTTTTGCGCTTGCTCTCGGGTCTTATCATGAAGAAGTAGAAAACTGCGATGATGACCGCGAAATAGATGATATATGTGTAGGTACTCATTTACTGACCCCCAAAATAGAATTTCTTCAATGATTATAACGGCGTGCGTCAATATTTGCAAGTGTTTTCCTGCAAACGGGAAAATATAGTTTCATATCCTCCTGTCCAGCACGCCGGACCAGGTGCTGCGGAAGCTGTCGAAGGTGCCGTCGTCCAGGGCGGAACGGATGCGCTCCATGAGAGAATTGTAGAAAAACAGATTGTGAATCACCGCCAGACGCAGGCCCAGCATCTCCCCCGCCGCGAACAGATGGCGCACGTAAGCCCTGGAGTAGCGGCGGCACACGGGACAGTCACAGCGGCTGTCGATGGGGCCGTCGTCCCGGGCGTACTTCTCGTTTTTGATGTTTATGACGCCGTCCCAGGTAAACAGGTGGCCGTGACGGCCGTTGCGGGCGGGCATGACGCAGTCGAAGAAATCTATGCCCCTGGCCACGCCCTCGATGATGTTGGAGGGCGTTCCCACACCCATCAGGTAGCGGGGTCTGTCCTTGGGCATATGCTCCTCGACGGCGTCGATGGTGTCGTACATCTCCTGGGTGCTCTCCCCCACAGCCAGGCCGCCGATGGCATAGCCGGGCAGGTCAAGCTGGGCGATGGCGTCCATGTGCTCCGTGCGAAGGTCCTTATAAGTGGCCCCCTGGTTTATGCCGAAAAGCACCTGACCGGGATTTACCGTGTCCTCCCGGGCGTTGAGGCGCTCCAGCTCATCCCTGCACCGCAGCAGCCACCGGTACGTCCTGTCGCAGGACTTTTTGACGTAGTCGTACTCCGCCGGAATGCCCACGCACTCGTCGAAGGCCATGGCGATGTCGCTGCCAAGATTGGACTGTATGCGCATGGAGTCCTCGGGACCGATGAAAAGACGGCGTCCGTCTATATGGGAGTTGAAGGCCACTCCCTCCTCCGTTATCTTCCGCAGCTTTGCCAGGGAAAATATCTGGAAGCCGCCGGAGTCGGTGAGCATGGGGCCGTCCCAGCCCATGAAGCGGTGCAGTCCGCCCCGCTCCTTCACCAGCTCGTCGCCGGGCCGCAGGTGCAGATGGTAGGTGTTGGACAGCTCTATCTGGCAGCGGATGGTCTTCAGGTCGTCACCGGAGAGACCGCCCTTTATGGCCCCCTGGGTGCCCACGTTCATGAAAACGGGGGTCTGAGCCGTGCCGTGGGGCGTTGTGAACTCGCCCCGCCGTGCCCTGCCCTGTGTCTTGAAAAGCTTGAACAATGTCGGATACTCCTTATTATTACTGGTCTTGCGGCTTGTCCCCGTCATTTCTGTCCAGGAGCAGGCACGCGTCGCCGAAGGAGAAGAATCTGTAGCGCTGACGCACCGCCTCGGCGTAGGCGCTGAGCACGTGCTCCCTGCCGGCGAAGGCCGACACCAGCATGATGAGGGTGGATTCCGGCAGGTGGAAGTTGGTGATAAGGCCGTCCATGCATTTGAAGCGATAGCCGGGATAGATGAATATGTCCGTCCACCCGCTCCACGGCTTGACCGTACCGTCCTGCTCCGCCACGGACTCCACCGTGCGGCAGGACGTGGTGCCCACGCATATCACGCGGCCTCCGCCGCGTCTGGCGGCGTTTATCTTCTCAGCCGTCTCCGGGGAGATGGTGCAGAACTCGGAGTGCATCTCGTGGTCCTCTATCTCCTCCTCCTTGACGGGGCGGAAGGTGCCAAGTCCCACGTGGAGGGTAACGTAGGCCAGCGCCACGCCCATATCCTCCAGCTTTTTGAGCAGCTCCGGGGTGAAGTGGAGCCCGGCGGTAGGGGCGGCGGCGGAGCCGACCTCACGGCTGTACACCGTCTGATACCGCTCCGCGTCCTGCAGCTCCTCGTGGATATATGGCGGAAGGGGCATCCTGCCCAGCTTCTCCAGCACCTCCATAAAGATGCCGTCATACTCGAATTTTATAAGCCGGTTGCCGCCGGATACCTCGTCGACGACCCGGCCGGTCAGTTCTCCCTCGCCGAAGTTGAGGACGGTGCCGGTCCGCGTCTTGCGGCCGGGACGGGTCAGGCATTCCCATACGCCCTCCCCCCTGTCCGTCAGCAGCACCACCTCCACGGCGCCGCCGGTCTCCCGGCGCCCGTACAGGCGGGCGGGCAGCACCCGCGAATCGTTGAGCACCAGGCAGTCGCCGGGCCGCAGGTAATCGGGAAGGTCGTAAAAATGTCTGTGCTCAAGGGCTCCCGTGGCTCTGTCTATCACCATGAGCCGGGAGCCGTCGCGCCGGGGGCTGGGGGTCTGTGCGATCAGTTCCTCCGGCAGCTCGTAATAAAAATCTGATTTTTTCAACTCTGCTCTTCAGCGGCGGCCTCGGCCGACGCTATCTCCGTATCCGTATAGTAGAAGGTCAGGATATCCCTGTAAGTCATATCATGGTAGGCGGCCATGGAATAGGCGCCCCACTGGCTCAGGCCCACGTTATGGCCGTAGCCGGAGCCGGTGACGGTGAACTTCCCGTCGGACACCGTTCTGGTGTTGACGGCCTCAACGTCCCCGCTGCCGGTAATGGCGTAAAACTCCTCGTCCTCGCCGGTTATCTTCGCGATGCCGGCGGCGCCGACGGCGTAAAGGTTGTCGAGGAAGTCCGTCAGCTTGCCCGAGGCGGAGTCCGCGAACAGCTCCGGCGGATTGCCGCCGCCGGTGACGGTATATCTCTGTGAGCGCAGACCCAGCAGCGTCCGGGCGGTCTCCCGGACGAAGGTCAGGGATTTGCCCGAGGAGTCCACGAACTTTATCCTGAATACGTTGCCGTTGTCCGTGTAGTCCATCACGTAGAACTCAACTATCTCACTGA
>JAEETR010000114.1 GCA_016286595.1 Oscillospiraceae bacterium
ATCACCGCCAGCCATTTTATCTTCACCGGAATGATGAACAGCACCATCACCCGCGTTTCGGGGAACAGCACCGCGAAGGAGAAGAACATGGAAAGGTTCAGATACGAGGCGGTAAGACCGATGCTCACGTCGCCGAAGCCGTACACGGCCCACAGGATAAGGCCGAATATGACGTTGAGGACCACGCCGGTAAGGTAGTATATGGTGAAGCGGCCTGCGCCCCATGCCCGTTCCAGCGTGGAGCCGATGAAGTAGTAGAAGTACAGGGAAATGGCCATCCACAGCAGGTCCCCGATGCTGGTGTACCCGGGGATGAACACGAAGCTGACGAGCCGCCATACCTGCCCCCTGACGATACGGTAGGGGTTGAAGGTGAGATATTCGTAAAACCGGAAGGCCATCTCGTTCCTGCTCATGGCGAACACGAGATAGATAAGGGCGTTTCCGATGACTACGTACAGCATAAGATTCGTGATGCCGAACTTCGGATGTCTGTAACAGAAGCGGCTCACTGCGCGGTCAAAGGCTTTCAAGAGCTTTCCTCCTTTGATGAAAGTATATATATCTTACCGCATATGGGCAAAATTGTCCACATCTGATTGGCCGGGGCGGTCCGCGGAAAAGATAGAGGACAAATCGGCCTGAAACCGCATAAAAAATTCCCTTTTCCACTTTTCGTTCCGCCGCGGATGTGATACAATTATCAGAAGGTGAGAGAAATATAAAAGGAGGCATATATGCCTGCAAGAGTTTTTACTTCCGAATCGGTCACAGAGGGTCATCCCGACAAGATCTGCGACCAGATTTCCGACGCGGTGCTGGACGCCATACTGACCGAAGACAAGGCCGCCCGCGTGGCCTGCGAGACGGTGTGCACCACGGGAATGGCGCTGCTGATGGGGGAGATAACCACCAGCTGCTACGTGGATATACCGGCCATCGCCAGAAAGACCATAAAAGATATCGGTTACGACAGGCCCGAATACGGCTTTGACGGCAACTCCTGCGCCATACTCACCGCCATCGACGAGCAGAGCCCCGATATCGCCATGGGCGTGAACAGCGCCTATGACGACGCCCGGGAGGAGGGCGCCGGGGACCAGGGCATGATGTTCGGTTTCGCCTGCGACGAGACGCCTTCCCTTATGCCCGCGCCCATAACCTACGCCCACGCCCTGACGAAGCGGCTGGCCGCCGTGAGAAAGAGCGGGGAGCTGGACTTTCTGCGTCCCGACGGCAAGGCCCAGGTCACCGTCCGCTACGGGGACGACGGCGCCGTGCTCGACATACCCGCCGTGGTGGTATCCGCCCAGCACGACCCGGGAGTATCTATCGAAAAGCTCCGGGAGGCCGTGATGGAGTGCGTGATAAAGCCCGTCATTCCTTCCCGGTATCTGACGAAGGAGACCAATTATTTCATCAATCCCACGGGGCGCTTCGTTATAGGCGGCCCGGTGGGCGATTCCGGCCTCACAGGACGGAAGATAGTCGTGGACACCTACGGCGGCACCGTAGGCCACGGCGGCGGCGCCTTCTCCGGCAAGGACCCCTCCAAGGTGGACCGCAGCGCCGCATATATGGCCCGCTACATAGCCAAAAACGTGGTGGCCGCCGGCCTCGCCAGGCGATGCACCGTGGAGATAGCCTACGCCATCGGCGTGGCCCATCCCGTCAGCGTGCTGGTGGATACCGCCGGCACGGGCATCGTCTCCGACCTGCGGCTGGCGGAGATAGTCAACGAGAAATTCGACATGCGCCCCTCAAGGATCATATCCAGACTTTCCCTTCTTGATCCCGTCTATCTGCCCACCGCCGCCTACGGCGCCTTCGGCAGAGAAGATCTGGACCTGACGTGGGAGCGGGTGGACATGGCGGACGAGCTCAGAGGCTGCATATAAAACACTGAAAGGGTGTAAAGGTTGGACAGAAGAGAAAGACGGCCCCGCAGGGAAAGTCCCGACGATTCCCGGGAAGACAACGGCACGGTATACCTCGAGGGACGCAACGCCGTCACGGAGGCCCTTCGGGCCGGGCGGCCCCTTGACAAGGTATTCATCGCCCGGGGAGATACCGACGGCGCCCTCGCCCGCATAGCCGCCATGGCAAGAGACGCGGGCACGGTGGTGGTGCAGGCGGACAGACGCCGCCTTGACGAGATGAGCGTCACCGGCGCGCATCAGGGCGTTATCGCCGCCGCCGCCGTAAAGGAATATTGTACGGTGGAGGATATCCTGAACACCGCCCGTGAGCGGGGAGAGGAGCCCTTCATCGTGATATGCGACGAGATATCCGACCCCAACAATATGGGCGCCATCATCAGAAGCGCCGAGGGCGCCGGAGCACACGGGGTCATAATCCCCAAGCGCCGCAGCGCCGGGCTCACCGCCGTCGTCGCCAAGACGTCCGCCGGCGCGGTGGAGTTCATGAACGTGGCCAGAGTGCCCAACGTCACCGCCGCCATCAAGGACCTGAAAAAGGCCGGCGTGTGGATCTACGGCATGGCCGCGGAGGGCTCCAGGGGATTGTGGGAGACCGACCTGACCGGTCCCGCCGCCATCGTAATAGGCTCCGAGGGCGACGGAATGTCCAAGCTGGTGAGGGAAAACTGTGATTTTCTCATCTCCATACCGATGGCGGGGCGAATATCGTCGCTGAACGCGTCAGCGTCCGCCGCCATAGTGATGTACGAAACCGTTAGACAGAGAGGCCTCGGTAAATAAGGCGAAGACGAGAGGTAAGAGTATATGGCAGAATACAACGATGATATGAAGATGGATACCGCCCCCGACGACGTCTCCCTGGAGTCGATTCTGGCCGAATTCAAATCCAGCGCCTATATCGCCGGAGACAAGAAGACCCCTCAGGAGGTGCTTGACCGGAAGACGGAGGATATCATCAACGAGATCCTCGGCTCCGTGGGCGCTGCCGGCGCCGCAAAGCAGGAGGAGGGTCCCGTGGTGAACTTCGTGCCCCTGCAGGAGAGCGAGCCCGAACAGGAAGAGCCTGAACCGGCTCCCGCCGCGCAGGAGACTCCCACCGAGGACGATGAGCCGGAGGAGATCGAGGAGCCCGCGGCTGAAGAGAGCGCCCCGGAGATAGTCTCCGACGTGGTCAGCGACGCCGACGAGGAGCACGACGAGGATTTCAGTTTCACCGACCCCACCGCCGTGGACAGGTTCGCCCAGGAGCTTTCCGAAAACCTGGAGAACGAGCCCATCGTGGACGAGCCGGAGGAAGAGGAACCCGTCAGCTTTATAGAGCGGCTTCGCCGCCGGTTCGAGGCCCGTTACGAGCCGGGCGAATACTACCCGGAACTCGACGGCGGCTATGAGCCGGAGCCCGAGCCGGATATAGCCGACGAGGTGGTGCGTTTCGCCTCGCCTTTGAAGACGCTTATGATGCGCCTTATGGCCGCCGGCGTGCTGTGCGTGATAATGGCCGTATTTACACTGCTTTTCGTCAAGGGCAAGGCTCTGCCCTTCGGAATAGGCACCAACGGCGCCCAGGCGTCCGGACTTCTGCTGGTGCTGGAGCTGGCCGTAATGCTGCTGGGCTATGATGTGATAGTCAGCGGAGTGAAGGATATATCGAGAGGACAGCTGGGCATCGAATCGCTCACCGCGGTGTCCTGCGTGCTCACCGTGCTGGACGGCTTCGTGGCCCTGGGAAGAGGCGAGCCCGACGCGGCTCTGCCCTTCGCCGTGGTCTCCGCCGTATCCCTGACCCTCGCCATGAAGGGCAAATACAATTACAACTTCGCCCTGTGTCAGTCTCTCCAGACCCTGCGCTCCGCCTCCGCGCCCTACGGCGTGATAGGTGAGGAGAACAGCGTGGAGGGCAGGCGCATACTCAAAAAGCTGCGGGGCGTCACCGACGGCTTCTATACGAATCTCGTGCAGGCCGACTGCGCCGAGACCGCGTATCTGGCGGCGGCCCCCATTATGATAATAGCGGGCATAGTCTTCGCCTTCATTTCCACCGTGGGAAAGGGAAGAGCGGGAGATTTTGCCCACTGCAACGCCTCCATCCTTGCCATGACTGCGGCGTTCCCCGCAGCGTCGGCCTTCGCAGGACCCTTCAAACGGGCCGCGTCCTCCCTTAAGAAAGTCGGAGCCGCCCTTGCCGGATGGGGAGGGGCCTGCGGCATATCCGATTCCGACGCCTCAATCATCACCGACGAGGACATTTTCCCCACCGGAAGCGTATCGCTGTCCGGCGTGAAGCTGTTCGAGGGCGGCGACGCAAGACAGGCCATCATGTACACGTCCAGCCTGGTCATCGAGTCCAAATCCGGGCTTTCCAAGGTGTTCTCCGAGCTGCTGCGCTCCCAGAACCTTACGCCTCTGCGCATCGACACCTTCACCTGCTACGAGGGCGGCGGCATGGGCACCCTCATCGAGGGCAACAAGGTGCTGGTGGGCACCGCCGGGTTCATGAACCTGATGGGCGTGCGTATCCCCGACAACACGGCCACGAAGAACACCCTCTTCACCGCCGTCAACGAGAAGCTCTCCTGCGTTTTTGCCCTGAACTACGTGCCGGGCAACTCCATCCAGAACGCCCTCATGTCCATGCTCAACACCGGTATGGGCCTTATGCTGGCGGCCAGGGACTTCAACGTTACGCCGGGAATGGTGGAGCAGAAATTCAAGGTGTCCATGGAGGGGGTGGAGATAATCCCCGTGGAGACCAGCTTCAAGGTGTCCGAGGACACGGTGGCCAGAAACACCAGAGCGGAAGCGGTGCTGTGCCGCGAGGGACTTTCCCCCTTCGCCGCGGTGATCTCCGCCGGAAGGACTCTCTATCAGCTTACGAGAATAAACGCCGTTATATCCATCGTAGGCTCCGCCATAGGCGTACTGCTGATGTTCTTCCTCATGTGGGGCGCGTCCTACGCATCGGCCACCGCATGGAACGCCCTTATATTCATGGCCTGCGTCGAGGCGGTGTCCCTGGTGCTGGGCAGAATATTCCGGGCCTGAGCGCGAAAAGGATCTGTGCGGAAAATCGCAAAAAAAATTATTGTGTTTATCCCGCAGATGTTATATAATCAACAAAGTGTCTAAATCTGTATTTCATTAGTTTATTTTATTATAGGAGAGGATTTCAAATATGGGCTACGCCGCTGAAAACATTCGCAACATTGCGCTGCTCGGCCACGGAAGCAACGGCAAGACTTCTCTTGCAGAGAGCATGCTTTTCGTCTCCGGCGCTACTGACAGACAGGGCAGAGTCGTTGACGGCAACACCGTCTCCGATTTTGACGCCGAGGAGATCCGCCGTCAGATAAGCATCTCCGCCGCCGCCGTCTACGCCGAGTACAACAAGCACAAGATAAACATAATCGACACTCCGGGTTACTTCGACTTCGTGGGCGAGGTGTTCGAGGCCCTGCGCGTGGCCGATTCCGCCGTCATCGTCGTGGCCGCCAAGGAAGGCCTGAACGTCGGCGCCGAGAAGAGCTGGAAGTACGTCAACGACAGAAACCTGCCCAGATCCATCTACATCTCCAAGACCGATGAGGAGCACTCCGATTTCGACGCCACCTTTGACGCTCTGCGCGCCAAGTTCGGCCCCAGCGTGTGCGCCCTGACTCTCCCCGTGAAGGAGAACGGCAAGGTCACCGGCATCATCGACGTCATCACCAAGAAGGCCTACCGCACCGAGAAGGGCAAGCGCATCGAGATAGACGTGCCCGCCGACGAGGTCGACCGTCTTGAGGAGCTCTACACCGAGCTCGCCGAGACCGCCGCCGGCACCAGCGAAGAGCTGATGGAGAAGTATTTCGAGACCATGACCCTGAGCCCCGACGAGATCTACGGCGCTCTCGGCACCGGCATCGCCGACTGCGAGATCTGCCCCGTGTTCTGCGGCAGCGCCATCAGCGGTCTGGGCACCGAGGTCCTGCTTGACGCCATAGTCAATCTCTTCCCCGCTCCCAAGGAGCAGGGCGAGCCCGTGAACCCCGACGGCCCCACCAAGGCCATCGTTTTCAAGACCATTTCCGACCAGTTCGGCAAGTTCAGCCTGTTCAAGGTCGTCAGCGGCAAGGTCACCCCCGATATGACCCTCACCAACCCCAGAAGCGGCGCCCAGGAGAAGATGGGCCACGTGTATCTGATGCAGGGCAAGAAGAATATCGAGGTGGACGAGATCTCCTGCGGCGACATCGGCGCCGTTGCCAAGCTGACCGATACCCGCACCGGCGACACTCTGGCCGACCCCAAGGCTGCCGAGGAGCTGCCCGGCATCGAGTTCAACCGCACCTGCTACTCCGTGGCTATCGCCACCAAGGTCAAGGGCCAGGAGGATAAGCTGGCTCAGGCCCTGGCCCGCGTCAACGAGGAGGACCGCACCTTCACCGTGGCCATCAACCCCGAGACCCATCAGACCGTTCTGTCCGGCGCCGGCGACATCCAGATCGACGTCATCGTGGCCAAGGTCAAGAACAAGTTCGGCGTCGAGGTGGAGCTGAGCCCCGCCCGCGTGCCCTACCGTGAGAAGATCCGCAAGACTTACGACGCCCATGGCCGTCACAAGAAGCAGACCGGCGGTCACGGCCAGTTCGCCGACGTCAAGATCCGCTTCGAGCCCCAGATGGAGCAGGAGGATATGATATTCGAGGAGGAGGTCTTCGGCGGCTCCGTCCCCAAGAACTTCTTCCCCGCCGTTGAAAAGGGCCTGCGCGAGAGCTGCGTCAAGGGCGTCCTCGCCGGCTATCCCATGGTCTACCTCAAGGCCGTTCTGTACGACGGCGATTTCCACCCCGTGGACTCCTCCGAAATGGCGTTCAAGACCGCTGCCGCTCTTGCATATAAAGAGCTTGTCAACGCCAGCCCCGTCATCCTTGAGCCTATCGGCAGTCTGAAGGTCACCGTGCCCGACACCTACACCGGCGACATCATGTCCGATCTGTCCAAGCGCCGCGGTACCCCCATGGGTATGAGCGTGGACAAGGACGGCATGCAGGTCATCGAGGCCGAGGTGCCCATGGGCGAGATGGGTTCCTACGCCATCGACCTCAAGAGCATGACCCAGAGCCGCGGCTCCTTCGAGCTGGACTTCATTCGTTACGATGAGACTCCCGCCGCCACCCAGCAGAAGATCATCGAGGAAGCCAAGAAGCTGGAAGAGGAATAATAATCCTGTTATAATCGAAAAAGAGCCCGCTGTGATCTCACAGCGGGCTTTTTATATAACAGGTTGATAATTTGAATGCTATATGGTAGAATTACCATGTGACACAAATCAAATAACGCTACTTACCAGGGACATACTACCTAAGATAAGTCTGTTTTGTTCTTTTGGCGAAAACTCTACTTATATTATGGCCTTATTTTCAGGTAGCAGAGATTTGTGTCGCGGCAAATGCAACCGCGTTTTTGTGAC
>JAEETR010000115.1 GCA_016286595.1 Oscillospiraceae bacterium
CGGTCTTGGTGATCAGGTCGAAGGCCTCTTCGGGAGTATAGAGAGCGGTACGGTCTATCAGCTTTGCGCTGTCCTTATAATTCTTGCCTCTGAACATATTCTCAGCCCTCCTCTACGACGATGCCCATGCTGCGGGCGGTGCCGGCGATGATGCTGATGGCAGCCTCCATGCTGCCGGCGTTCAGGTCGTTCATCTTGGTCTCGGCGATCTTCTGCAGCTCGGACTTGGTTATCTTGGCGACCTTGTCCCTCTGGGGAACGCCGGAGCCCTTCTCGATATTGCAGGCCTTCTTCAGAAGGACGGCAGCCGGAGGGGACTTGGTGACGAAGGTGAAGCTTCTGTCGGCGTAAACGGTGATGACCACGGGGATGGTCAGGCCGTTGTCGTTCTTGGTGCGCTCATTGAACTCTTTGGTGAAGGCGCCGATGTTGACGCCGTGCTGGCCGAGAGCGGGGCCCACGGGGGGCGCCGGAGTGGCCTTGCCTGCAGGGATCTGCAGCTTGATGATTCCGGTAACTTTCTGTGACACTTATTTTGTCCTCCAATATTTTGTGGTTATATGCCCGGGGGCATATTTCTGGCGGGGCGTCTGCCCCTCCCACTTTCCGGATCGCTCCGGTTTTGCGACGAATCGCTCAGTCCTTTACGGGCTCGACCTGATCGAAATCAAGGTCAATGGGCGTCTCACGCCCGAACATTGACACCACTACGCGAACGCTCTTCCGCTCGAAATCGATATCGTCGACAGTGCCGAGGAAGCCCTCCAGCGGGCCGTCGGCCACGCGGACGCTGCCGCCCAGTTCGAAATCGACCTCGACGTTCTTCTTCTCGACGCCGAGAGCGGCGATCTCCTCGTCAGTCAGGGGAATGGGCTTGTTGGCGCTTCCGACGAAGCCGGTGGCGCCTCTGGCGTTCCTGACCAGATACCAGCTCTCATCCGTCATGACCATCTTCACCAGCACGTAACCGGGGAACACCTTGCGCTCCACGGTTTTCACCTGGGAGTCGACGACCTCGGTGACCGTCTCCATGGGGATGTTCACTTCCTGGACGAGATCCTGCATCCTGCGGTTCTCAGCGGCCTTCATAATGGTGGCGGCTACGGCGTTTTCGTAGCCGGAGTACGTGTGGACCACGTACCATTTTGCCTCTTCAGCCATGACAACTCCTTAACCGAACAGGCTGATCAGCAGCTGAACAAAGCCGGAAGCCAGCCAGTCGAAAGCCCACAGTATGATCGAGCAGGCCACGATGGCGGCCAGCACGACGGCGCTGTTGTTGACTATCTGCTTCCAGGAAGGCCACACGACCTTCTTCAGCTCGCTCTTCATTCCCCGGAACCAATCGGCTATGCGGGCGAAGAACTTCTTCTTTGTCGTTGCCATTCTTACTTTCCTTCCTTACTTCGTCTCGGTATGGACGGTGTGCTTTCTGCAGAATCTGCAGTACTTGTGAAGGGAAAGCTTCTCAGGGGTGTTCTTCTTGTTCTTGGTCGTGTTGTAGTTTCTGTTCTTGCACTCCTCACAGCGGAGCACGACCTTGATGCGGTTCTCAGCAGCCATTTTTCGGCACCTCCAATTCCTTTTGCCTCCCTGCCTTGTATTGACCGGCGCGCCTATGCGTTCCGCTTATCGCCGTTGCTGTCCCGGCAAATGGCGGTTTGCAACACAAATAAGCCTGTCGGCCGACAGGTGAAGTTATTCTATCACACCGGGTATGCCCCCGTCAACAGTTTTATTCAGTAATTTTCCGTCTTTTTGCGGGAAAATGGCCCTTGCGCGCAGGGCAACTTCATGTATAATGGTGCCATGAACGAAAACCGTGCCCCGGGAGGTGACAAAATGCGCATAATGGCAATAGACTACGGCGACGCCAGGACCGGCCTTGCCTTCTCCGACCTTACCGCCACGCTGGCGGGGGAGGCCTTTACGATAAACGAGTGGAATACGCAGCGCCTGGTGGAAAAGATAGCCGCGGAGGCGAAAAGCCGGGACGTGGGGAAGATCGTCATCGGCAACCCCCTCAATATGGACGGCACCGCCGGCCCCCGTGCGGAAAAAAGCGCGGAGCTTGCCGAAATGCTGCGCACTGCTACCGGCCTTGAGGTCATCCCCTGGGACGAGCGCCGCACCACCGTTGACGCCGCCCGCATACTGTCCGAAAACAACCGCTTCGGCAAAAAGCGCAAGGGGAAGATAGACGCCGTGGCCGCCGCGCTGATACTCGAGGGGTATCTGGGCAGCGCGCGATGAGGAAAAAAGAAGAGAACTCCGTCGGATCGTCTTGTCCGATGGAGTTTCTTTGTCAAATGTGCACGGTTGACCGGGGGCTTTTTTATTTCATTGACAGTGGGCATATTTAGTCGTATCGTATAAGGACAGATATTCTAAAAGCGGGAGGTGAGCGAGTTGAAGGAGCCGAGAGACGAAGAGGGCATAATGAGGCTGAAAAAGTCAAGCCGAAAGGGCCTTCTCAATATGGCCTTCACCCGCCTGCCTCTTATTTTGCTGCTTCTGGCGGTGCAGGTGCTGCTTCTGGCGGTCATGTACCGGGCATTCAGCCGGTACGTGCCCTATTTTGCCACCTTCATGAGCGTTTTCACCATCGCCATGGTGCTGTACATCATCAACTGCTCCATGGACCCCACAGCGAAGCTGACGTGGGTCCTGCTCATCGCCATCTTCCCGGTGGGCGCATCCATATTCTTTGCCTTCACGCAGACGAATCTGGGCCACCGGAGCGTTAAGAACCGCACCGAGCATATCCTGGCGGAGACCAGGGGCGCGCTCGGTCAGAGCGAGGAGGTACTGCAGGAGCTGGCCGCCCCGGAGAACGCCGATTCCGGCCTGCAGGAGCTGTACCGCTACGCCAACCGCAGCGGGTGCATGCCCGTGTTCGAGGGCACGCAGGTGACGTATTTCCCCAGCGGCGAGGACAAGCTGGCCGCGCTCATACCGGAGCTTGAAAAGGCCGAAAAGTTCATATTCCTGGAGTATTTCATCATAGACGAGGGCGAGATGTGGGGCCGGGTGCTGGACGTTCTGGCACGCAAGGCCGCCCGGGGCGTGGACGTGCGGGTGATGTACGACGGCATGTTCGTCTACTACAACCTGCCCCACGACTACCCGAAGCGCCTTGAACGGCTGGGCATCAAGACCCGGGTGTTCTCTCCCATCATGGCCCTGGTGTCCACCCACTACAACTATCGTGACCACCGGAAGATACTCGTCGTAGACAACAAGGTTGCCTTTACCGGCGGGATAAACCTGGCGGACGAGTACATCAACCGGGTACAGCGCTTCGGCCACTGGAAGGACACCGCCGTCATGCTCCGGGGCGAAGCCGTCAGGAGCTTCACACTGATGTTCCTGCAGATGTGGAGCGTGATGGATCCCCGCCCGGATTTTTCCCCCGTACACGCGCCGGGAGTGTCCGTCAGCGCGCCGGGCTACGTCATGCCCTATGCCGACAGTCCCCTGGACGGGGACAGGCTGGGGGAGAGCGTGTACATCGACATACTGTACAGGGCGAAGAAGTACGTGCATATAATGACGCCCTATCTCATACTCGACGGCGAGCTGGAGACGGCGCTGAAGTACGCCTCCCAGCGGGGCGTGGACGTGAAGATAATCCTGCCGGGCATCCCGGACAAAAAGCTGGCGTTCTCCCTGGCGAAGACCCATTATCCCGAGCTGCTTGACGCCGGGGTGAAGCTGTACGAGTACACCCCCGGCTTCGTACACGCCAAGAACTTCACCAGCGACGACGTGAAGGGCGTGGTGGGCTCCATAAATCTTGATTACCGCAGCCTATATCACCATTTCGAGTGCGCGGCGTATATGTACAAAACGCCCTGCATAGCGGATATGGAAGCGGATTTCGCCGCCACCCTCGAAAAGTGCCGTGAGGTCACGCCGGAGACCATCAGGAACGAAAAAATGTTCTATAAGGTCATGGGCCGCATAATGAAGCTTGTCGCCCCGATGATGTGAGAATAATATGAAAAACGCCCTCCCGCTCGGGAGGGCGTTTTGTTATCCTATCGTGACTTTCAGCGATATGAAATTGATGAGCATGTGCAGGAATATGGGCGACCAGATGCTGCCGCCCTTCTCGTAGGCCCAGCACAGCACCAGCCCGCCGGGGACGTACTGGAATATATACAGCAGAAGCCGCCAGTCGAAGTCCAGCAGGAAATACGTCCACAGATGGTACAGCGCGAACACCAGCGCCGAAACCGCGTACGCAAGTATGCGGTTTTTGTTTCTAATGGACCCGAACAGCACTCCCCGGAACAGCGTCTCCTCCACCAAAGGGGCAAGACACACGCCCACAGCCAGCATGGGCCCGGGGCTTATGATGGCCGATCTGTTGATGGCGGCGGAGTTGGGGTTGGGGTCGGTGCCGATGAGGGCGTCCAGCGCCATCTGCACGATGATATTGCC
>JAEETR010000116.1 GCA_016286595.1 Oscillospiraceae bacterium
AGCCGGACAGGGGTACCGTCGTGCTCACAGTCAGGGGAAACGGTACGGTAAGGCTGTGGATGAGGATGAGCGGCTCCGGCGTGAGGGTGAACCTGTCCGACGAGGAACCGGAGAATCCCCCAAATCCGCCCATGTTCTGCATGCTCCTGCGTAAACACCTTGTCGGCGCAAGAATAACGGACGTGCGCCGTATCCCGGATGAGAGGGTCATGGAGATATGTCTCGACACCACCGGCATCTTCGGCGAGAGCGAGAACAAGAAGCTTATCGTGGAAATGGTGGGCCGCAGCGCAAATCTCATACTGCTGGACAGCGGCAACATTATAATCGACTGCATGTTCCGGGTGGGCTCGGCGGATGAGCGCCGGGCGGTGCTGCCTGGGATGATATACCGGCTGCCTCCGGCACAGGACAAGATATCGCTGTCCGTGTGCGGGGAGAGCGATATAGCGTCCATGGCCGCCGAATCCGGCGGAGATACGGAGCTTGCAAGATGGTGCGTATCGCGGTTTGCGGGCATCTCGCCGCTGACTGCAAGAGAGGTGACGTTCCGGGCATACGGTACGGCCGACATGCGCCTTTCCGACGCAGTTGCCGCCGACGGCTGCGCTCTTCTGGGAAGGGAACTGAAGCGCCTGACAGACGCAAAGCCGGTGCCCTATATGCTCCTTGACGGGGAAGGGCGGCCCTTTGACTACACGTATACCCCGGCGGTACAGTACGGACCGGAGTACGAGTGCAGAAGATACGGCAGCTTCTCCGAGCTCCTGCGGGATTTCTATGCCCGCACCGACGAAGAGCAGGCCCGCCGCCAGCGTACCGGCAATCTAATGAAGCTTGTGAAGGGCAGGATAGGCCGGATAGAGCGGCGAATCGATGCCCAGCGCAGGGAACTGGAGGCCACCGAGGACCGGGAGCGTTACCGGGAGCTGGGAGATATCCTTATGAGCAGTCTTGGCCACATAAAAAAGGGTATGACCTCCTTCGAGGCCGACGACTGGTACCGGGGCGGCAAGGTGACGATAAAGCTGGATGAGAAGAAAAATCCGCAGCAGAACGCCGCCTGGTACTACAAGGAATACAACAGGAAAAAAAGCGCCCGGTCACATCTGACCGGGCTGATAGAAAACGGCGAGCAGGAGCTGGAGTATCTGCAGAGCGTCCTGAGCGAGCTTAACCGCACGGAGACCTACCGCGACAGCGAGGATATCCGTTTGGAACTGGCGGCGGGCGGCTACGTCCAGGAGCAGAAAAACGTCAGACGCCAGAAGCACAGACCCACACAGCCCATGCGCTTCCGCTCCGACAGCGGGGTGGAATTTTACGCCGGGCGCAACAACGTACAGAACGATCAGCTCACGCTGAAGACCGCCGGACGCGGCGATATCTGGCTTCACGCCCAGAAGCTGCACGGCAGCCACGTCATCATCCCCAGCGCCGACGGCCGGACAGACGACGTGACCCTGGCGCAGGCTGCCGCCGTGGCCGCGTATTACTCCGACGGCAGGAACGCCGGGATGGTCAGCGTTGACTATACGCAGGTGCGCCGCGTGCGCAGGATGAACGGCGGTAGACCCGGCATGGTCATCTACACCGACTATAAGACCATCGCCGTCTCGCCGGATGGCGAGCTGGCGAAGAGGCTTGAGATAAAGGGCCGATGACCGGCGAAATGCCGTTCAGGCGTCCTTTACGGCGCTTTGTTCTCCGTATCCGCACAGATGGCGTATGACGCACCGCTCGCACGCGGGGCGGCGGGCGTCGCACACGGCTCTGCCGTGGTAGACCATCATGTGGCAGAAGTCGTTGGAACGCTCCGGGGGAAGGATCTCCCGCAGGGCAAACTCGATCTTTTTCGGGTCCTTCGTGTCAACCAGACCGATCCGGTTCGTAAGGCGGATGCAGTGAGTGTCAACCACAACGGCGCCGGGTACGTTGTAAACGTCGCCGAGGATAAGATTCGCGGACTTGCGGCCCACTCCGGGCAGGGTGAGAAGATCGTCCATATTGTCCGGCACTACGCCGCCGAATTTTTCCACGACTATTCTGGCCGCGCCGACTATGTCTCTGGCCTTGCCGTGGAAAAAGCCCGTGGAGCGGATGTAGGGTTCGATATCCTCCGGCTCTGCCTTTGCCATGGCTGCGGCGTCGGGATAGGCCGCGAAGAGGGCCGGGGTCACCATGTTCACCCGCTTGTCGGTGCACTGGGCGGCCAGCCGCACGCCCACCAGCAGCTCATAGGCCTGCTGATGGTCCAGAGTGCAGTCCGCCATGGGATATTGCTTATCCAATAACCGGATTATTTCGCGTACTGTTTCTTTTTTATCCATATACAACACCTTTTTCGGTTTTTCTTTTTCACGAAAGGAGGGCGGAATATGTACCGTCCGCTGGCAGATGAGATAAGACCCACGACGCTTGACGAAGTGGTGGGGCAGGAGCACATCCTGGGAAAAAACGGTCTCCTGCGCCGCATAATAGAAAGCGGCAGTATTCAGAATATGATATTCTACGGCCCTTCCGGCGTGGGAAAGACCACGGTGGCCAATATAATCGCTCTGCAGACGAAAAGGGAACTGCGAAAGCTCAACGCCACCACGGCGTCACTGTCCGACATAAAGGACGTGGTGGCCCAGCTGAACACCTTCATGGCCCCCAACGGCGTGCT
This sequence comes from Oscillospiraceae bacterium, assembly GCA_016286595.1. Taxonomy (GTDB): domain Bacteria; phylum Bacillota; class Clostridia; order Oscillospirales; family Oscillospiraceae; genus RUG626. The sequence continues at coordinate 2,669 of JAEETR010000116.1, forward strand.
GCTTTACATCGACGAGATCCAGTACTTCAACAAGAAACAGCAGCAGTCGCTGCTGGAGTTCATCGAAAACGGCAAGATAACCCTCATCGCCTCAACTACGGAAAACCCCTATTTCTCCGTTTATAACGCGGTCCTGTCCCGCTCCACCATATTCGAGTTCAAGGAGCTTTCGGCACAGGACGTGATGAAGGCCGCCCGCCGCGCCGTGAAGATCCTTGAGGAGCGCGAGAACGTGACCGCGTCCTTCGAGGAGGGAGTCCTCGAGCATATAGTCCAGGGCAGCGGCGGCGACGTTAGAAAGTGCCTCAACGCGCTGGAGATTCTGTTCTCCGCCTCGGAAAGGACGGGGGATGAGATACGTATCACAATGGACGACGCCGTTACGGTCACGCAGCGGTCAGCCATGCGCTACGACCGGGTGGGAGACCAGCATTACGACATCCTCTCGGCGCTGATGAAGTCCATCCGGGGTTCCGACGTGGACGCGGCGCTGCATTATCTTGCCCGGCTTCTGGAGGCGGGGGATCTGCTGTCGCCCTGCCGCAGGATACTCTGCTCTGCCTGCGAGGATATCGCGCTGGCGTATCCCCAGGCGATCGCCATAGTCAAGGCCTGCGTGGACAGCGCAGTACAGCTGGGTATGCCTGAGGCGCGTCTGCCTCTGGCTGACGCCGTGATCCTGCTGGCCACAGCGCCGAAATCCAACACCGGCTGCGCGGCCATCGACAGAGCCCTGGCGGACGTGAGGGCAGGGAAGACCGGCCCCATCCCGAGGCATCTGCAGAACGTCCACGCCGACGGTACGGGCTTCGAGCGGGAGCAGGGGTATCTGTATCCACACGAGTTCAAAAACCGCTGGGTGCAGCAGCAGTATCTGCCCGACGAGCTGACGGGCGTGCAGTACTACCAGTACGGCGACAACAGGACAGAGCAGGCAGCCAAGGCCTACTGGGACGCCATAAAGGGCAGAAAGGACTGATACCGCGTAATGGACGTAAGAGTGGGGGATATCATAACCCTGAAGAAAAGCCATCCCTGCGGCTCAAACAGATGGCAGGTGCTCCGCATAGGCGCGGATTTTCGCCTGCGGTGCATGGGCTGCGGCCACGAGATAATGTCGCCCCGCAGCAATATTGAGCGGTTTATAAGAAAAATAGAGCGGGAAGCGCAGTAGCTTACTCTTTCACCCCATAGAAATCACCCAGGACCTCCGGCAGGAGGGGGTGGCCTCCGGCTCTGACGGCGGCGAGGGTGGCGGTAACGTCGTAGGGCACCTCCAGCGCCTCGTAGGAAACGCTGCCGTCAACGATCTTCAGAAGACCGCCCCGGGCAATGTTCCGTTTCGCAGCGGGACAGCCCAGAGAACCGGGATTTATGTACCAGCGCCCTTCGTACTGCTGTATGAGGGTCCCGTGCTCGTGGCCGTATATGAAGATATCCGCGTCTGCGTAGGAGAACATCTCCGCTATTCTTGCCGGGGAGGGATCGTGATATATGGCCTGGAAATCTCCGTCCGCAGTCAGAGGATAGTGGACGAGATATATCCGCTTTCCCTCCGCCTCGAAATATGAATCCAGCGGCAGCGCACCCAGAAACGCGGCGGCAAGACCGTCTATACGCGCTCCGGACCAATAGGCGAAGGAACTGAAACGCTCGTTGAGCGTGCCTGCGGGGAAGCCCTCCATAAGATTCCTGTCGTGATTGCCCATGACGCAGGCGGCCACGTTGTCAAGACGCAGGAATTCGTCTATGGTCTCCTGAGGCCATGGGCCGAAGCCGATGAAATCGCCGCCGCAGATGATTTCGTCGACGCCTCTGTTTCTGAACTCATTAAGAACGGCCCGCAAAGCCACGGGATTGCCGTGAAGATCGG
>JAEETR010000117.1 GCA_016286595.1 Oscillospiraceae bacterium
AATACCTCGTCCGCGTCGTGTTCACCGTCGTGATGATGGTGATGATGGTGATGGTGGTGGTCGTGGCCGTGATGATGATGCTCATCCTCGTCATCGTCATCGTCGTCGTCGTGATGGTGATGCTCGTGTTCGTCGTGATGATGGTGCTCATGCTCATGCTCGTCGTCATCATCATCGTCGTCCTCTTCCTCGTCGGCCTCGGCGATGTGGAGCTTGATGAGCTCCTCAAGCTCGGCGGACAGGGGGGACTTCCTGGCGATGGCGTCCATGATCTGAGCGCCGTCCAGCTTGTCCCAGTCGGTGGTCACGATGACCGCCTTCGAGTTGCGCTCACGGATGAGGTCGACGGCCTCCTGGGTCTTCGCCTCGGATATGATGCCGGTGCGGCTCAGAACGATGCAGTCGGCGGTCTCCACCTGATTGTTGAAGAACTCACCGAAGTTTTTCATATACATCTTGCACTTTGCGGCGTCCACCACGGTGGTCATACCGCCCAGCTCCAGATCCTCGATGCCGGCGCTCATGACGGCGGCCGCCACCTCGGACAGCTTGCCCACGCCTGAGGGCTCGATTATGATGACCTCGGGGGCGAACTGCTTGCAGACCATCTTGAGAGCCTCGCGGAAATCGCCGGTGAGGGAGCAGCATATGCAGCCGGAGTTCATCTCAGTGATCTCAACGCCGGCGTCCTTGAGGAAGCCGCCGTCGATACCTATGTCGCCGAACTCGTTCTCGATGAGAACTATCTTCTGGCCCTTGTAGCCCTCTTTGATGAGCTTTTTGATGAGAGTGGTCTTTCCGGCGCCGAGAAAGCCGGAGAAAATGTCGATCCTAACCATTATTATGCCTCTTTTGCGTTAAAATTTGATGATGGAGATATGTTTTCACCAATTTGTTATTATATTTACAGTTTACGCCCTCTGTCAAGACCCCGCAGGAGCAAAAAGCCTCCGGATCGCTCCGGAGGCTTTTGTATATGCGCTTATATCTCGAACGCGTCGAAGGCCAGCTTGTCCATGGGGAGGAACCGTGCCTTGGAGCCGGAGAATACCTTCTCCATAACGTGCTGGGCGCTGTCGTAGGAGATGACGCCGGTGCTGCGCACCAGGGCGCCCCACATTACGATGTTGGCGGCGCGGGTGGTGCCGCACTTCTCGGCCAGCTCTATGGTGGGAACGCTGATGACCTCGATATCGTCCCGGGTGGGCTTCTGGTCGATGATGGAGGAGTTGACGAACAGCTTGCCGCCGGGCTTCACCATGGACTCGAACTTGAGAAGCGAGGGCAGGTTCATAACCACCACGGCGTCCGCCTCATAGATGACGGGGCAGCTGACGGGCTTGTCGTCGGACACCACCACGGTGCAGTTGGAGGTGCCGCCCCTCATCTCGGGGCCGTAGGAGGGGAGGAAGGTGACGGGCTTTTCCTCGGCCATGGCGCCGTAAGCCACCATCTGACCCATGGTCAGTATGCCCTGACCGCCGGAACCGGCAAAAAACAGTTTAGTAGTCATTATTTAAGACCCTCCGGTTCTTTGATGACGCCCAGCGGGTAGTAGGGGATCATGTTCTCCCGCAGCCACACGAGAGCGTCCTTGGGAGCAAGACCCCAGTTGCTGGGACAGGTTGACAAAAACTCAACAAGACCGAACCCCAGACCCTGGAGCTGGACCTCAAAGGCCTTGCGGACAGCCCGCTTGGCGGCCCGGACGTGGGCGGGGGAATCCAGCGCGCAGCGCTCGATGTAGGCGGCGCCGTCGATGGATGCGAGCATCTCGGATATGCGAAGGGGCTTTCCGGCCTGCTCCACCGTGCGGCCCTCGGGACTGGTGGTGGTCTTCTGACCGATGAGGGTGGTGGGGGCCATCTGGCCGCCGGTCATGCCGTAAATGGCGTTGTTGATGAAGAAGGTGGTGAACTTCTCGCCCCGGTGGGCGGCATGGACTATTTCGCCGGTGCCGATGGAGCTGAGGTCGCCGTCGCCCTGATAGGTGAATACGATCTTATCGGGCTGGGCGCGGCGGATGCCGCTGGCCACGGCGGGAGCGCGCCCGTGGGCGGACTCCAGCATGTCGATGTCCATAAACTGGTGAATGGTGACGGAGCAGCCGATGGAGCCCACGCCGATGGTGTTGCCAAGCATGCCCATCTCGTCGAGGACCTCCATTATGATGCGGTTGGCGATACCGTGAGTGCAGCCGGGGCAATAGCTGGTAGCGTTCTCCGTCATGCCCTTTGTGTAGGTGAATACAGGTGTCATTTTCTCGCCTCCAGTATCTTCATAGCTTTTTCCGCCACCTCAATGGAGGTGGGGATCATGCCGCCGGTGCGGTGGATGAGTTCCACCGGCAGACGGCCGCTCACGCCTATCTTGACGTCCTCCATCATCTGACCCATGGACAGCTCCGTGGAGATGACGGCTTTGGTCGCGCCGTAATCTATCTCGTCGAAGGCGCCGTAGGGGAAGGGCCATATGGTGATGGGCCGGATAAGTCCGGCTTTTACGCCCTTTTCGGCCAGAATTTCCATGGCCTCGGTGCAAAGACGGCTCATGGTGCCGAAGGCCACGAACACTATCTCCGCGCCCTCCAGGTCCACGGACTCGTGGCGCACCAGTTCTTTTTCAAGGCGGTGATACTTCTCAAAGAGCATCTCCACGTGCTGCTCAAGCATCTCGGGCTGGAGACGCAGGGACTTGACCACGACCCGCTTGCCGTCGGGCTTGGCGTTGTAGCCGGTGAGAGCCCAGGGCTTGTAAGCGGCCACATCCTCGGGCATGATCTGCTTTTTGGGCTCAGGCAGGGCTACGGGCTCCATCATCTGGCCCATCATGCCGTCGGCCAGGATGGCCACGGGATTTCTTATCTCGTCCGCCAGGAAGGGAGCGTCGTATATGATGTCAACGGCCTCCTGGATGTTGGCGGGGGCGTAGGTGGGTATGCGGTAGTCGCCGTTGCCGCCGCCGCGGGTCATCTGGAAGTAGTCGGCCTGACCGGGCTGTATGCCGCCCACGCCGGGGCCGCCGCGGGACACGTTGAGGATGGTGCAGGGCACCTCCGCGGAGCACAGAAAGCTCATGCCCTCCTGCATCAGGGCAATTCCGGGGGAGGAGGAGGAGATGAACACGTTGCCTCCGGCGGACGCGCAGCCGTAGGTCATGTTGATGGCGCCCAGCTCGCTCTCAGCCTGAAGGAAGGCGCCGCCCCGCTTTTTGAGCTCCCGGGCCATGTACTCGGGTATCTCGCTCTGGGGGGTGATGGGGTAGCCGAAATAGAAACGGGCGCCGCCGCGGATAGCTGCCTCGGCAAAGGCCTCGTTTCCCTTCATAAGTACTTTTTCAGCCATTGCTCAGTCCTCCTTGAAAATCTCGATAGCGCCGTCGGGGCACATGGTGGCGCAGCTGGCGCAGCCCACGCAGGCCTCCTCGTCGCTCATCTCGGCGGTGATGTAGCCCTTGTTGTTGAGAACGCCCGTCATGGTGATGAGCGTTTTCGGGCACACGTTGGCGCAAAGCTCACAGCCCTTGCACTTGTCGTGGTTGAACACCACATGGAATTTTGCCATTTCAAAACCCTTCCTTCCGTTTATTGCCTTACTTATATCATTTGTCAAGCCACGTCTGACGCATGTACATGCCGACGGGCAGGGTAGCGGATGAAAACTTCTCCACGTCCGCAGCGCTGACCAGCTTCTCCGGGTAGCAGTCCCACAAAAGGGGCCTGCCGGTGACTGCCGACAGTTCCGAACAGAGCCTGTGGCCTTTTTCCACCGTCGCCGCGGTGGTCTCCATGAGCATATGGGTGTTGTTGGCGTAGCCGTCGATTTCAAAACCCAGAGCCGACTCGATGGCCTCATGCTGTTCCAATGTCATCTGAACGTCGGCGGTGTCGGGGCGGGAGGCGTTGACCACCGCAAGGGTGAACCGCTCCTCGCGGGTGAAGTAGCGGGAGAACTGCTTGAGTATCCGCGCGCCGGCGTCGTTGCCCCCGGCGTCTATGATGGTGAAGCAGCCCTTGTCGTCCAGCGGGGCGCGGACGGCGGCGGACAGCTCCGGTATCTCGGCGGCGGAGCCTTTGCCGTAGATGCCGCCGTAGACCTTCACTCCGACGCTCTCCAGAAGGTCCATACGCTCTCTCGAGCGGAAATAAGGGTTGACCACGTCCAGATCGCACAGGGCGAGGCGGGGGAACCCGGTCTCGTTATTTCTGCTCAGCGCCATGGCAAGGGAGACCGACAGCTCCGTTTTGCCGCTGCCGTAATGGCCGGTGACTATTAAAATGCGCCGTCCCAGCAGTATTTCCGGAAGCACGGTCCCACCTCCAAATCGTGAGTATTATATGCAAGCAATGTTACCACCACAGGGCGGGCTTTGTCAATGAGCCGGAAGATTTATTCCGTATTATCCCTATTTCAGCGGAAAAATTCCGGTTTTTTGGTCAAGTTGAAGAATACAATTTCATTGAAAATGAATATTTAGTCCGTATCGTACGAATATGGCCAAAGAGCAAAAATTGTTGTTGACAAAAATATATCGCTGTGATAGTATGCGTTTAAATTGTTAAAGGCTGTGACGAAGACGGCCCGGTCATTCCCTTTCAGAGAGTCTGCGGACGGTGCGAGCAGGCAGCGGGGTGGCCATCGGGCATATCACTTCCGAGCCGGGGGTCCGATAGTTTGAGGGTCCCACGTATAGCCGCGTTAAGGCGAAGGGCTTGATGGAGTCTGATGAGGGGCGCACAACGTGCGCAATTTGAGTGGTACCGCGGGAAAATGTAATTTTGCCCGTCTCAAAGAATGCTTTGAGACGGGCTTTTTCTTTTGCCTGCCCCCCAGCAAGCCGAAAAAATGATATTGGGAGGATAATATTATGGATGTCACAAGAGTAAACGCCAACACCGACGTGACCCTTGCCGAGATAGGCGGCAGAATACGGGAACTTCGGGAGATAGCCGGATACACCGTCGAGCAGATGGCGGATATGACAGGTAACGATCTGGCCACCTACGTGGAGTATGAGGACGGCCTTCGGGATATGCCCTTCACCTTCATCCACGCCTGCGTCAAGATTTTCAACGTCGAGATCACCGACCTTCTGGAGGGCCGCAGCGCCAAGCTGTCCACCTACACCGTCACCCGCAGCGGCGCCGGTCAGGTGACCGCCCGGGAGGACGGCATAGAGATAGTGAACCTGGCACCCGAGTTCACGAAGAAGATAGGCGAGCCCTTCCGGGTATGCTACGCCTATTCCGAGGAACTGCAGAACAAGCCCATCCGCCTCACCGTACACTCCGGTCATGAGTTCGATCTGATCATCTCCGGCCATCTGCGGGTGCAGGTGGGCAGCAACGTGGAGGACCTGGGTCCCGGCGACAGCATCTACTTCAACGCCACCATACCCAACGGCATGCTGGCCATCGGCGGCGAGGACTGTCATTTCCTGGCGGTGGTGCTGCCCGGCGAGCCGGAGGGCGGCGCCCAGGTGGAGGCGGTGCCCGAGTACCACATGGAGCAGGTGGAGCACGCCGTATGGGAGAAGTTCGTCAAGGTCCAGGAGAACGAGAACGGCACTCCCACGAAGGTGGAGTTCGTGAACGCCGACAGGTTCAACTTCGCCTTCGACGTGGTGGACGCCGTGGCCGACAAGGACCCCGACAGACTCGCCATGCTGCATCTGGACGTGAACAAGTTCGAGCGGAGGATAACCTTCGGCTGGATGAAGAAGGAGTCCGCCCGGGCCGCCAACTATCTGCTCTCTCTGGGCATTGAGCGGGGCGACAGGGTCATGCTCATCCTGCGCAGGAATTATCAGTTCTGGCCCATCATCTGCGCGCTGCACAAGATAGGCGCCGTGGCGGTGCCCGCAACCGACCAGCTGCTGGAGCACGACCTGGAGTACCGTTTCAACGCCATCGGCATAAAGGCCGTGGTCTGCACCAACGACTCGCTGTGCTGGCAGCAGGTGGAAATGGCCATGGAGAAGAGCCCCAGCGTACAGATAAAGGTGATGACCAACGGCGTTCAGCCCGGATGGCACGATTTCGACACGGAGTACAAGCGCTTCCGCTCCATATATGACCGCGCCGCCGACGCTCCCTGCGGCAACGACACCATGCTCATGTACTTCACCTCCGGCACCTCCGGGTATCCCAAGGTGGCCGACCACAGCTACAAATACGCACTGGGCCATTTCACCACCGCCAAGTACTGGCACAACGTGCACCCCGACGGTCTGCACTTCACCATATCCGATACCGGCTGGGGAAAAGCCGTGTGGGGCAAGCTCTACGGCCAGTGGATGTGCGAGGCCGCGGTGTTCACCTACGATTTCGACCGCTTCAAGGCCGACGACCTGATGCCGCTGTTCGCGAAATATCAGATAACCACCTTCTGCGCGCCTCCCACCATGTACCGCATGTTCATCAAGGAGGATCTGAGCAAGTACGATCTGAGCTCCATAAAGTACGCCACCACCGCAGGCGAGGCGCTCAACCCCGAGGTTTTCAACCAGTTCAAAAAGGCCACCGGCCTTTCCATCATGGAGGGCTTCGGCCAGACCGAGACCACGCTGACCATCGCCAACCTGGTGGGCACCCAGCCCAAGGTGGGCTCCATGGGCCGCGCAAACCCCATCTACGAGATAGCGCTCATGGACAGAGAGGGGAACCTGGTGCCCAACGGCGAGACCGGCGAGATAGTCATAAACACGAAAAACGGCGCCCCCTGCGGCCTCTACAAGGGCTATACCGACGCCCAGAAGACCGCGGAGGCCTGGCACGACGGCTGGTATCACACCGGCGACACCGCCTGGCGCGATGAGGACGGCTACTTCTGGTACGTGGGCCGGGCGGACGACATCATCAAGTCCTCCGGCTACCGTATAGGGCCCTTCGAGATAGAGAGCGTCATCATGGAGCTGCCCTACGTGCTGGAGTGCGGCGTGTCCGCCGCCCCCGACCCGGTGAGAGGACAGGTGGTGAAGGCCAGCATAGTCCTGACCAAGGGCACCGAGGGCACCGAGGAGCTGAAAAAGGAGATCCAGAACTACGTAAAGAGCCACACCGCCCCCTACAAGTACCCCCGCATAGTGGTCTTCCGCGACAGCCTTCCCAAGTCCATCAGCGGCAAGATTCAGCACCAGCTGCTGTAACGGAGCCGTTTTCCGGCGCGAAAACGCGAAAAAACTGTTTGACAACGGTTTTGCCCGGTGCTATAATGCCCGTAAATTGAAAATCAAAGGCTATGACGAAGAGAACCCGGTGCATACTGCATCAGAGAGCCGGCGGTTGGTGCGAGCCGGTTGTACGCGGCACCGTTGGGTTTGTCGCTTCCGAGCCGGAGTGCAGAACGAGCGCAAGCTTCAGTAGAGCCTCCCGTGACACTGCGTAAAGGTGAAGGGGCTGACTGGCCCTGCTGAGCGGCGTACGATGTGCGCAATTTGAGTGGTACCGCGGGTAATTTGCCCGTCTCAAGGAAATCTTGAGACGGGCTTTTTTCTTTGATTACATTAGGAGGTTTGTGATATGGAAGCAACCACCGCCAATATAGGCAGCCGGCTCATGGACATGAGCCGCCGCATACAGGAGCTTCGGGAGATCGCCGGCTTTACCGTAAAGGAGATGGCCCAGCGCACCGACGTATCCGAGGAGGAATACCTGTCCTGCGAGGCGGGGCAGACGGATCTGAGCTTCGCGTTCCTGTACCGCTGCGCCCAGGCTCTGGGCGTTGACGTTACCGATATCATTGAGGGCCAGAGCCCCCGTCTGGCGGGCTATACCATGACCCGCCGGGGCGGCGGTCAGCGAATCGAGCAGGCCCACGGCATGGTCTATTACAACCTGGCGCCTCTGTTCAAGAACAGGATAGCCGAGCCTCTTTACGTTAAGGCCGCTTACAGCGAGCAGGCCCAGTCGCGGCCCATCGAGGTCACCACCCATGACGGTCAGGAGTGCGACATCGTCATCTCCGGCAGCCTCAAGGTGCAGGTGGGAGACCACGCGGAGATACTCCACGAGGGCGACAGCATCTACTACGATTCCTCCACCCCCCACGGGATGATAGCCGTGGGCGGAGAGGACTGCTATTTCTACGCCATAGTCCTCAATCCCAACGGCGAACCCATACCCGAGCTTACCGCCGTCCCCGCCGAGACGGTCCCCGCCCGGGAGGAACGCAGGGAGGAGAAGATTTCCCACATCTACGACGAGTTTGCCGTGCCCGTGGAGGACGAGAACGGCGCTCTCATCTCCATGACATACAAGAATACCGAGCGGTTCAACTTCGCTTTTGATATCCTTGACGCTCTGGCCGACCGGGAGCCGGACAAGCTTGCCATGCTCCACGTGTCCCGGGACAAGACGGAGCGGCGCCTTACCTTCGGCTGGATGAAAAAGGAGTCCGCCAGGGCCGCCAACTACTTCACGTCCCTTGGCCTGAAAAAGGGCGACAGGGTCCTGATGGTGCTTCGCCGCAACTATCAGTTCTGGCCCATTGCCATGGCGCTGAACAAGATGGGCGTCATCTTCATCCCCGCCACGGACCAGCTCATGTGCCACGATTACGAATACCGTTTCTCCGCCGGCAGCATCAGCGCCGTCATCACCACTGTGGACAGCGTCCTTGCCCCCGCGGAGATAGAAAAGGCCCTCACGACCTCGCCCACGGTAAAGACGAAGATAATCGTCAGCGGCGACAGGGAGGGCTGGCACAGCTTCGACACGGAGTATAAGCTCTTCCGTTCCGTCTACGACCGCACGCCCGATTCCCCCTGCGGCGATGACCTTATGCTTATGTACTTCACCTCCGGCACCACCGGATACCCCAAGCTGGTGGAGCACAGCTACAAGTACCCCCTGGGCCATCTGATAACCGCCAAGTACTGGCAGAACGTCAGGGAGGACGGCCTGCACCTGACCATATCCGATACCGGATGGGCAAAGGCCATGTGGGGCAAGCTCTACGGCCAGTGGATGGCCGAGGCGGCTATATTCGTCTCCGATTTCGACCGCTTCGACGCCGACGATATAATGCCCATGTTCGCAAAATACGGCATCACCACCTTCTGCGCGCCTCCGACCATGTACCGCATGTTCATCAAGCAGGATCTGAGCGGGTACGATCTTAGCTCCATAAAGCACGCCTCCACCGCCGGCGAAGCGCTCAACGCCGAGGTGGTGAACCAGTTCCGCAAGGCCACCGGCCTTACGGTCATGGAGGGCTTCGGTCAGAGCGAATCCACCGTAATGATAGGCAACCTCCGGGGCACCAGCCCGAAGATAGGTTCCATGGGAAAACCGGTGCCCATCTACAACATCGACATCGTTGACGCCGACGGCAACTCCGTAAAGGCCGGCGAGACCGGCGAGATAGTCGTCCGCACGAAGGTGGGCGAGACCTGCGGCCTAATGGTGGGCTATTTCGGCGACCCGGAGAACACCAGAAAGGTGTGGGCCGGCGGCATGTATCACACCGGCGACACCGCCTGGCGCGATGAGGACGGCTACTTCTGGTACGTGGGCCGCGTGGATGACGTTATCAAGTCCTCCGGTTACCGCATAGGGCCCTTCGAGATCGAGAGCGTACTGATGGAGATACCGTATATTCTTGAGTGCGGCGTATCTCCCGCGCCTGACCCGGTGAGGGGACAGGTGGTCAAAGCCAGCATAGTTCTGACAAAGGGCACCGAGCCCACCGAGGAACTGAAAAAAGAGATACAGAACTACGTCAAATCCCGCACCGCCCCCTACAAGTACCCCCGCATCATCGTCTTCCGGGACGAGCTTCCCAAGACCACCAGCGGCAAGATCCAGCGCAGCCTGCTGTGATTGCAAAAATAAGAAGGCACGGTCCTCAGGACCGTGCCTTTGCTTATTCTATGCCGCTTTCCTCCCGCGCGAACCGTTCCACCGCGTCCATCACGCCGGTGTGCCGTATCTCCTTCCATTCCGCCGCCCGCCGGATAAGGCAGGAGATATGTATGGGCAGCCACGTGGCGGTGTAAACGGGGAAGAGAAGGGCTGCTTTTATCATCCTGCGCAGGTCAAGACCGCAGACGGCGGCGATGACCGCGCCGAAAACCGCCGCGGCCGCGTACGTGACCGCCAGCGTGATCCCCGCTGCCGCGGCCCACGGCAGAAGCGTGCCTCCCGCGGCGGCTGATATGATGAGCAGCAGCGCCGGTATCACGGACAGCGCCTGCATGAAGGGCGCCGACAGCAAAAGCGCGGAATCTATCTTTCTCAGCGCGTTCGCCCCGGCTCCAGGCGCCGCCAGACGGGGCAGCATCACCCCGGCGGAGGCCATTATGCCGCTGGACCACCGCCTCCGCTGGGTCACGGACACCGAAAGCGACGCGGGAGCCTCGTCGAAGGTGACGGCCTCGGGAACGTACCATATCTTCTCGCCGATCCCGGCGCACATGGCGGCAAATTCAGCGTCCTCCGCTATTGTCACGGTGTTCCATCCGCCCATCCTGCGCAGTACGTCGCGGGTCACGGCAAAGCCCGTGCCCACCAGCTTCGGGGACAGACCGAGCGCGGCGTGGGAGCGGTTGTAGAACCGCTCGGAAAGACCGTAATAGAGCGCCGTACAGCCGGAGACCCAGGACTGATACGGATTTTTTGCTGCGATCTGTCCCTTCGCCACCCCGGCCCCGGCGCAGACGGCGTCGTTCATGCGGGCGAGGAAATCGCGGCGGACCAGATTGTCGGCGTCGAAAACGCATATGGCGTCGTAACCCCGGGGCAGAAGCTGCACGGCGGCCTGACGCAGCACGTCGCCCTTGCACCGCACCGGTTCGAGACATCTCAATATGTTGGCGCCTGCCGCCGCGGCGGCATCCTCCGTGGCGTCGGTACAGTTGTTGGGTATCACGAACACGTCGTACATCGCCGGGGGATAGTCCTGATCGTTCAGGCTCTTTACCAGCGCTGCGACGACGGCCTCCTCATTCCTGGCCGGTATCACGCAGGCGAAGGAGGTGCAGGGCACGCACCGGGGATACCTGGGGGCTTTTCGCCAGAAAAAGAGCGCGGTCGCCAGGAACCACAGACTGAAAAGCCGCAGGGCGACGGTCAGAACGAAGGCAAGCCTTTCGATAAACATGGATATCTCCACCTTTCATCATGATTGTGAACGCGGAGATTATATCGAGCGAAGATTAAGACTAAACCCGCATTATTCTTAACTTTTTCATAATTCTGCACCGCGGAGCGGCGAACTTATTAAATTCTTAAGAAAATCCCCCTTTTTCTCTTCAAAAATGGCTGTTATACTTTACCGCGAGGTGAGACACATGTACAACGTCCTTATTTGCGACGATGAGAAGGATATCGTTTCCGCGCTGAAAATATATCTGTCCGGCGAGGACTACAATATATTCGAGGCGTCCAACGGCGCCGAGGCGCTGGAGATAGCGGAAAAGAACGATATACATCTTATTCTTATGGACATAATGATGCCGAAGCTTGACGGCATAGCCGCCACGGCAAAGCTCCGGGAGGTCAGCAACGTGCCCATCCTGCTCCTCACGGCAAAGAGCGAGAGCGGCGACAAGGTTCTGGGACTGAACGTGGGGGCCGACGACTACATCACCAAGCCCTTCGACCCGGCGGAGGTACTTGCCCGGGTACGCTCACACCTGCGGCGCTATACGAGGCTGGGAGCCATGACGGAGGAGGAGCGGGGAAAGGTGTGGACCTGCGGGCCCATAACCCTTGACGAGGACGCCAAGTCGGTCACCGTGGACGGCGAGAGCGCTGCGCTGACGCCCATTGAGTATAACATCCTTCTGCTGCTGATAAAGCACCCTGGGCGCATATACTCCTCGGAGCAGATATACGAGCTGGTGTGGAACGAGTCGGCCATGGGCGCGGACAACGCCGTCAGCGTCCATATCCGCCATCTGCGGCAGAAGATCGAGATAAATCCCTCGGAGCCCCGGTATCTTAAGGTGGTATGGGGCCTGGGCTACAAGCTGGAGGACAACGGAAGATGAAAAAACTTACTTATAAGATGTGGGCGAAGGTCCTTGCGTATTTCCTGCTGGCGATAACGACGGCGGGGCTGCTGATTTCGGCGGCGGGCATAGGATTTGCCTGGGAGATGGACGCTTACACCGGCACCCTGCCGGAACTGAAGGACAACGCTTTTTTCAACGCCGTCCTGAACAAGGGCAACGACCAGCTGGAGCGGGTGATATGGGGCGTGGCGGACAACGCGCAGTACGTGTCCGTACATAGCTGTCTTGCGTGGCGGATAACCGACCACACCGGCACAGAGGTCTGGCGAAGCCTGAACTGGGATGACGTGTCCGCCCGCAGCGATTACGTCTACGACATGGGCTACCACCACGTGGAGGAAAACGGCTATAATCACGCCGATTATTACATGCGCTTCTACGACCTTGATCCGGACCAGATGGAGCAGGGAGACTACGTGGTGTCCGCGGCGGTGGACACGAACTTCCCCAGGACCGACGAACTATACTGGCTCAACAAGGGTACAGACGCGCTGTGGACGATGCGCTACTCTGTCTATGCGATATGCGCATTGTGTCTTGCAGGCTGCATCGCGCTCTTCGTGTTCATACTGTGTGCCGCCGGTCACAGAGAAGGCCGGGAGGGGATAGTGCCGGGTTATCTGAACCCGATACCCTTTGACGTGTTCACCGCGGTCGTCGTGTTTCTCATCGCTGCGGCTATAGCTGTTATGGGAGAAAACTTCAACTATATGCCCTTCACGTTGGTATTTGAG
>JAEETR010000118.1 GCA_016286595.1 Oscillospiraceae bacterium
ACCCTCAGCCAGATCATCCGCATGGTCAGCGACGCCGCCGCCACCAAGGCGCCTATTGCCAAGATCGCCGACAAGGTTTCCGGCGTGTTCGTGCCGGTGGTGATCTCCATCGCTGCGGTCACCACGGTCATCTGGCTGCTGCTGGGCCATCCCTTCGGCTTTGCGCTGGCACGGGGCATCTCCGTACTGGTGATTTCCTGCCCCTGCGCCCTGGGCCTTGCTACCCCCGTGGCCATCATGGTGGGCAGCGGCGTGGGCGCGCGGAACGGCATCCTCTTCAAGACGGCGGTCTCCCTGGAAAACGCAGGCAAGACCGACATCGCCGTGCTGGACAAGACCGGCACCATCACCGCCGGGGAGCCGCAGGTGACGGACGTCGTCGCGCCGGACGAGACGGCGCTGCTGACCATGGCGGCGTCTATGGAGCAGGGGAGCGAGCATCCGCTGGCCCGGGCCATCCTGTCCGAGGCGGAGGCGCGGGGCATTGCCCTGCATGACGTCACCGATTTCCGCGCCCTGCCCGGTCACGGTCTGGAGGCCGTGTGCGACGGGGCCAGGCTGCTGGGCGGCAGTCTCGATTTCATCGCGGAACAGGCAAACGTGCCGGACGACGTGCGGCAGAAGGCGGAAGCGCTGGCGGCCCAGGGCAAGACGCCGCTGCTGTTCAGCCGGGACGGTCATTTGCTGGGGCTCATCGCCGTGGCGGACGTCATCAAGCCCGACAGCCCGGAGGCCATCAGAGAGCTGCGGAATATGGGGATTCGGGTGGTGATGCTCACCGGCGACAACCAGCGCACCGCCCGTGCCATCGGCGATCAGGCCGGTGTGGATGAGGTCATCGCCGGGGTCCTGCCCGACGGCAAGGAGAGCGTCATACGCCGGCTCCAGAAGGAGGGCAGGGTCATCATGGTAGGCGACGGCATCAACGACGCCCCCGCCCTGACCCGTGCCGATCTGGGCGTCGCCATCGGGGCCGGCGCCGACGTGGCGGTGGACGCGGCGGACGTGGTGGTGATGAAGAGCCGCCTCACCGACGTGGCGGCTGCCATCCGGTTGAGCCGCTCCACCGTGCGGAACATCCACCAGAACCTGTTTTGGGCCTTCTTCTACAACGCCGTCTGCATTCCCCTGGCGGCGGGTGTGTTTATCCCCCTAGGGCTGACCCTCAATCCCATGATCGGCGCTGCCGCCATGAGCCTTTCCAGCTTCTTTGTGGTGACCAACGCCCTGCGGCTCAACTGGTGTAAAGTATATGACCCTTCCAAGGATAAGCGACGTATTCACGCCGCCGCCAAGGCGGAGGAGAGTTCCGCCGAGGAGACTGTCACCATCCGCATCCAGGGCATGATGTGTGAGCATTGCGAGAGGGCGGTGAAAAACGCGCTGGAGGCCGTGCCCGGCGTGGCCAGCGCAAGCGCCAGCCACGAAAAGGGCGTTGCCGTCGTGACCCTCAACGGCAAAGCCGACCGGGAGGCCATGCGAAAAGCCGTGGAGGCGGAGGACTACGAGGTGGTGGGGTTCGAGGAGTAACGCCGCTGCGGCGGGAACCCCTCGTCCGGCGCTTCGCGCCACCTTCTCCCCGGGGAGAAGGCTTTGGGGGCTGCCGTTGACAAGGCGGGGGGCGGATGATATGATAACAGGGAAGAAAACGAGGAAAAGAGGCGCCATATGAGCGGGAAACTGATCGTCACCGAGGGGTTGGACGGCTCCGGCAAGGACACCCAGTCGGAGGCACTGGTGCGGCATCTCACGGAGCGGGGAGAGCGGGTGAGGAAGGTATCCTTCCCGGACTACGAAAGCGATTCCTCCGCCCTGGTGAAAATGTATCTCCGGGGCGAGTTCGGCAGCAAACCCGACGACGTCAACGCCTACGCCGCCTCCAGCTTCTACGCCGTGGACCGCTACGCCGGCTTCAAAAGCGACTGGGGCCAGTTCTACCGTGACGGCGGCGTCATCGTGGCCGACCGCTACACCACCTCCAACGCCGTCCATCAGTGCGCCAAGCTGCCTCCGGAGCAGTGGAGCCACTTTCTGCAGTGGCTGTTCGACTATGAATACGGCCTGCTGGGCATCCCCGCCCCGGACCGTGTCATCTATCTCCAGGTGGACCCCACCCTCAGCCAGCAGCTGATGTCGCAGCGCTACCACGGCGACGAGACCAAGAAGGACATCCACGAGCGTGACCTGGCCTACCTGGCCTCCGCCCGGGCGGCGGCGGAATACTGCGCCGGCCTGCTGGGCTGGGACACCGTGGCCTGCGCCGGCGGCGGCGCCATGCGCACCGTGGAGGACATTGCCGCCGACGTGCTGGGCCGGGTGCTTTCCTGAGGTAAAAAACCTCCATAGCCAGTCCTTCCCTGTTGCTTTTTGCCGAATAGTTTGTTATATTAACGATGCGTCGGTTTTCCCCGGGGCGATGATTCTGTGTAAG
>JAEETR010000119.1 GCA_016286595.1 Oscillospiraceae bacterium
AGACAGCAGACTCCGCGCAACGGGGTCGAGTGTTCGATACGAAAAACAAAAAGGCCAACCCGCAAACGCGGATTGGTCTTTTTGGTCCGAGTGACTGGATTCGAACCAGCGGCAATGCCGGGCTTCGCCCGTATTGCCTTCGGCCGCCGATTGTACGCGCTTCGCGCTCGAGGCCGCCGGTTCGATTATCTTATTCAAAACAAAAAATCCAATCCACAAAAGTGGATTGGATTTTTTGGTCCGAGTGACTGGATTCGAACCAGCGGCCTCTTGAACCCCATTCAAGCGCGATACCAAACTTCGCCACACCCGGATATTCTCTTTTTCCTGACGCCCGTTTATTTTAGCACAATCGATTTGCCAATGCAAGCAAAACTTTTTTATTTTTATCTGCGGCGTTCACATTGAGCGTATGGGGGTCAAGTGGGAGAAAAACGTCGTTTTTTGCGCGATAATTTGACAAATGTGGAGAGCAGTGCTATAATGCCTCCGCAACTATTTGTAACTATTTGTCAGAATTTTATTCCAATTTTCAAAAGGAGGTGGAGGCATGGCTCCCATGGCCGCTGAAAAACGAAAAAAGCTCTCACGTATCGCCTATGCGGCCGGCATCGGTCTGTGCGCCGGCGCCGTGCTTTTCTTCTCCCTCAGTTCCTCTAAAACCTCCGAGGAACCCACGGTATGCACCGTGATCGACGGAGACACGTTCCGCACCGTGGAGATGAAAAAATACAGTGCCCGGGCCGTGCTGGACAAATTCGGATACGGCGACGGCGGATATACCTATACAGAGAGCACCGACGGAGACGGCGTTACGCTGCTTATCACCCGTCCGCGCGTCGTGCAGGTACAGTACGACGGCAGCACCTCATTCCTCAGCCTCTACGACGGAACGGTTGCCGACGCTCTTGCCGCGCTCGATATAACTCTCTCCCCCAGCGATTCCGTCTCCCAGCCGCTTGACGCAGAGGTCAGCGACGGGATGTGCATCACCGTCACCCGCATCAAGGTGGCCTACAGCGCCGTGGAGTACGAAACGGAGTTCGAGACCACGTTCATCGCCAACGACAGTATGTACGAGGGCACCTCCGCCGTCGTAACGGAGGGCGCCACCGGCACCGAGGTGACGGTTTACAAGAGCGTGACGGTCGACGGCACGCTGGAATCCTTCTCAAAGGTCTCCCGCACCACCGCCGTCGCACCCACGACTCAGGTCATAGAGTACGGCACCAAGGTCAAGGAGCAGCCCAAGCCCGCCGCCGCGCCGTCAAAATCCCCGGCGTCCTCCGGCACTTCTTCCTCCTCCGGCGGCAAATCCGGCAGCGGATCATCGGGAAGCTCCTCATCCTCCGGCGGTTCCTCGTCAAAAGGCTCATCGTCCGGCAGTTCGTCATCAGGCGGTTCCTCCTCCGGGTCCTCGGGCACCGGCAAGAGTTCATACGCGTCCGGCAGCTCCTCCGAGGTCAGTCAGAACGATACCGGCGGCGTCATCACCACCTCCTCCGGCAAAACATATTCGTATTCGAAGGTCGTCAATCTCACCGCCACCGCCTATTCCTACGACTACCAGCGCCCGGCATACAACACCACCGCCAGCGGCGTACCGGTGCAGGTCGGCGTGGTGGCCTGCAATCCCTCCACACTGCCCATGGGCACGAAGGTCTATATAGTGTCCGCCTACGGCTCCTGGGAATACGGCTACGCCGTGGTGGGCGATACCGGCTGCCGTGCCGGGATAATCGACCTGTTCATGGAATCTGAGGACGAGTGCAACGTTTTCGGCGTCAGGGACGCGCTTGTTTACATACTTGACTGAATAAAGGCGGAAGGATTCGTCCTCCCGCCTTTTCTTCATCCCGTCCCGCTTGCCACGGGGCGTTTTTTGCGTTATCATGGACCAAACGGACACCGAGGTTATTGTGATGGATCTGTGCAGCAAGGACGATATATACGAGCTTCTCTCCCGCCACGGCTTCTCTTTCAGAAAGTCCCTGGGGCAGAATTTTCTTGTGGCCTCCTGGGTGCCGGAGCGCACCGCCGCCCAATCCGGCGTAAGCCGGGAGCACGGCGTGCTGGAGATCGGTCCCGGGGTCGGATGTCTGACGAGAGAGCTGGCACGGCGTGCAGGAAAAGTCGTCAGCGTGGAGCTGGACGAGCGTCTTATCCCCGTACTGCGGGAGACTGTGGGAGACTGCGGCAACGTGACCGTATTGAACGCGGACGCCGCCGCCCTTGACTTTGAAAGCCTTGTAAAGGAACATTTTTCCGGACTTACTCCCGCCGTCTGCGCGAACATACCGTATAATATCTCCACTCCCCTGGTGACGGCGCTGACGGACAGCGGCGTATTTGACTCCATCACCCTTCTGGTGCAGCGGGAGTTTGCGTCAAAGCTGTGCGCCGGACCCGGTGACAGCGACTACTGCGCGCTGGGAGTCACCGTGGGCTGGCGATACGAGGCGCGGACGCTTTTTCCCGTGCCGAAGGGATGCTTCTGCCCCGTGCCCGCCGTGGACAGCGCCGTTATACGGCTTGACCGCCGTCCTTCGCCGCCCTTTGACTGCGACGGGGACCTGTTCGTGCGTGTGGTGAGGGCCGCCTTCAATTATCAGCGGAAGACACTTTCAAACGGTCTTGCCGCCTCCTTCCCCGCTCTCGGCAAATCCGGGGCGGCGGAGGTCATAGCCGGGTGCGGTCTTGAACCCAACGTGCGGTGCGGGCAGATGTCCCCGGCTGATTTCGCCGCCGTCACCGCCGCTATTGCCGGGAGGACCGGGCAGCATGGGTGAGATACTCGAAAAGCGGTTTTATTCCCGCCCCGCCGACGTCGTCGCGCGGGAGCTCATCGGGCAGGTGCTCGTACGGGAAACGGCGGATGGCGTGACGAAGGGCGTCATCGTGGAATGCGAGGCCTATCTTGGCCGTACTGACGCCGCCGCCCATTCGTACAAAGGCAGGACGGAGCGCACACGAGTTCTGTTCGGCGAGAAGGGCCGTGCATACGTGTACCTCATCTATGGCATGTACAGGTGCCTGAACGTGTCCTCCGGGCCGGAGGGCGAACCGGAATGCGTTCTTATCCGGGCGCTGGAACCGTTGACCGGCCTCGACCTGATGGCACGGCGCCGCGGCAGAAGCCGTCCGGAGGAGCTTTGCTCCGGACCGGGAAAACTGTGCACGGCTATGGATATAGGCGCTGCGCAGTATGGCGCGGACATGTGCTCCCAGACAGACGGACTGTGGATAGAAAGGGGCGGCACGGCACTCCGGGTGGCCGTGACGCCGAGGATCAACGTGGATTACGCCGGTGAAGCCGCCGGCTGGCCTCTGCGGTTCGTCGCGGAGGGCAGTCCCTGGCTGTCGGCGAAGTGACAGGTGCGATATGACGATAAACGTTTACGAACAGTATTTCAGCGCTCATCACGTGTTCAACGGCGTGGAGCGCCGGGCCGCTCTGGTCATGCTCACGTGTGAATCCGGAGGTGGGCAGGTGCGCTATGCCTGCGCCGTCACCTTCTTCCCCCACCGGGACGAGGAGGACTACGCGGTCTCCTACGACGATTATCTTGAAAAGGAGCTGTACGCAGCGTCCGGCCGCCGCTCAAAAAAGCGGGAGGCGGCCTTGATGGAGCGTTTCCGCGAGGAGATCGACTCCCTGGCTGCCGACGCGGGCGCCCGGGTGCTGTGGGACGAGCCCCTGCGCCCTGCCCGGATCGGCTGATGGCGGGCTTTTTGGGCCGCTTGTCAATCTTTTGCTTGACAAATCCACCTGCAGGTCGTATAATACGTCCTGTTCCTAGCGGGATTGTGTAAAGGTAGCACGCCGGACTCTGACTCCGTCTGTGAGGGTTCGAATCCTTCTCCCGCTGCCAACAGGAAAGCCCTTTTGTCATCCGTGACAGAAGGGCTTTCTTGTTGTTATAGCTGCCGGTGTATGGTATATTCAATTTGATAAAGAGGATCTGGACTATCATCGCGCGGGTGGTCGGCGCGTCCGGCTTGATGGCATTCGCACCGATCGATCCGGTGGTCTTCTCCGGGCATTTACAATCAAGGCGCCAAATGGTACAATAGGCACAACGACGACGCAAAGGAGCACAAAATGAAGCACTACATAATAGTCAAATTCGTTGACGGCACGGATTTCCGCGCCCTCGCCGCGCCGGTGCGCGCGATATTCGAGCAGACGCTGACCATCCCCGGCATTCACGGCGTGGATATCAGGCTGTCAAACTCCGACAGGGAAAACCGCTTCGACATGATGATAATCATGGACATGGACAAGAGCGCTCTTCCCGCCTACGACGTATCCGAGCCCCATCTGCGCTGGAAAAAGGAGTACGGGGGCGCGGTGGCGAAAAAGACCATATTCGACTGCGACTGAATCCCGGACAAAAACCGGCGGATGATCCCGAAAGATCGTCCGCCGGTTTCTTTTTTTCACATATCCTCAAAGAACGTGCAGCGTTTTTTGCCGTTATCCTTTGAACTGTACAGCGCCTTGTCCGCCTGCACGAACAGGTCGCCGGCGCTGATGGACCCGGACCCGTGGGCCACGCCCGCGCTCACAAAGATCGGAGGCAGACCGTCCGGCCCGTTTTTCAGTTCCTCGCTTATCCTCATAAAATTCAGCTCCAGAAGATTTCGCCGGACCTTATCGGCGTTGAGCATCAGCACCACGAACTCATCGCCGCCGATGCGGCAGACGTGGTCGTCGGAGCGGAAATGGTTTTTCAGCGTCTCGGCCACCTTTACGAGGACCGCGTCGCCCGTTTCGTGGCCATAGGTATCGTTGTACTCCTTGAAGTTGTCCACGTCGAAAAGGAGCATATAGGTGGTGGAAATGTCTATATCGGACATAATAAGGTCGTATCCGGCCCGGTTATAGACCTTCGTCAGCGCGTCGTGAGAGGCGTTGTAGCTGAGCCGCCGGAGACTGTTCCGGTGTACGGCGAACATCCTGTTGTAGGTCTGCGCAAGATATCTGAACTCTCTGGCGCCTGTTTCCGGGATCGGGCTTTCGTCCCTTATCTTCTCCACCGCCTTCAGGACGGGAGAGATGCTCAGACGGGATGCGACCCATATCACGCCGACGACTCCCAGCATCTGAATAACGATTATCGCACGGAATATAAACAGTTCGGTGGACATGCTCCTGTTGGAGGAGGCCTCAGTCTCCCGTGTAAGCCGCTCAAGCTCGGCAAGGCTCTGGCGCATATTGCCGCGTATAACGTCCTTCAGCTGATAATACTCCTCGCCCAGCACCGTCTCCGTTGCCCGCTTCATCTTCTCCTCCGGGGAAAGGGACGCGTCCTCGGGTGTGAGAACCGTTTCCGACAGTGCGTCGGGATATCCGGTATAGCCCTTGGCCTCCACGACCAGCATCATGGCGTAATATTCCCTGTCCATCAGCCGCACGGATGCGTCCAGCGCGGCCTGCAGCAGTCTGTATGCCTCGCCCGCGTCGGAATCGCTGCCCATCTTGGCCACGGCCTCCTCGCGGCGCTGCGTCTCAAAGGCCTCGGTAAAATACTCGTCCATATAGGTGAGATCGCCGTCGATGGTAAAGCGCTGCACCTTTTCCGTCAGGTAATCGGAGGCGTCCATCAGATCGTAAGCGGCTTTCTCCAGGAATATGTACTCATCGGTTGCCTGCGACAGCGTGCGGAAGGACTGGGACAGACGTATCGTAGACCACACCATCAGGCATGACAGCACGACCGCGGCCACGATAAGCCACCTGTGCAGACGCCTGAGGGATATGCCTTTGGTTTTGTTCTCCATGCCGTTATTATCCATAACCGTCCTCGAAAATTCGTTTTATGGCAATACAAAGGTGATTATAATACGCATCCATTCATTTTTCAACCGAAACAGCGCAAAAAAAGCGCCGGGACGCACCCGGCGCTTTTTTATTATGCGATTTACGGGATCAGCTTTATGCCGCCGATAACGGGCAGGGGCTCCTCGCTCTGCCGTATGGCCCGGACGATGCCCATGACCCACAGGACGAAGGCGCCGATCTGGATGAGGTAGCCGGCAAAGGCGAAAACGCCGCCCAGCCTCGTCAGCGCAAGGCCCACGGTCTCAATGATGTTTATCAGCAGCGACTGGTTGACGTGGTGATGGGAAAGGCTGTCCTGCTTGTCATGGAGCAGGAACGCGACTATCCAGCCGACCCAGGTGATGTAGCTGACGATGGACCAGAGCCTGGACTTGTTCTCCACGGTGATTACTTCCCTTCTTTTTTTATTGCGCCTTGGACTTTATATACTCGTCGATGGTCTTTGCCGCTCTCTTCCCCGCTCCCATGGCCAGAATGACCGTGGCGGAGCCGGTGGAGGCGTCGCCCCCGGCGAAAACGCCCTCACGGGAGGTGGCGCCGTCCTCGGCGGTAACTATGCAGCCCCGGCGGTTGACCTCAAGGCCTGGGGTCGTGGACCGGATGAGGGGGTTGGGCGAGGTGCCCAGCGCCATTATGACGGCGTCGGCCTCGATATCGAACTCGCTGCCCTCTATGGGGATGGGGCTCCGGCGGCCGGAGGCGTCGGGCTCGCCCAGCTCCATGCGGATGCAGGTTACGGACTTGACGCGGCCGTTCTCGTCGCCGTTTATCTTCACCGGATTCTGCAGGAGTGAGAATATTATCCCCTCCTCCTGAGCATGGTGTACCTCCTCCCGGCGGGCGGGCAGTTCCTCCATGCTGCGGCGATATACGATGTGCACATCAGCGCCCATGCGCTTGGCGCACCGGGCGGCGTCCATGGCCACGTTGCCGCCGCCGACGACCACAACGCTCTTATTGTGCATGACGGGGGTGGCGGCGCCGTCGCGGTATGCCTTCATCAGGTTTATTCGTGTCAGGTACTCGTTGGCGGAGAAAACGCCCACGAGGCTCTCGCCGGGGATACCCATGAACATGGGAAGTCCGGCGCCGGAGCCGATGAATACGGCCTCGTAACCCGCTTCAAAGAGCTCGTCCACGGATACGGTCTTGCCGATGACCATATTGGTCTCAATGTCCACTCCCAGTTTTTCCAGGTTGGCAACTTCCTTCTTCACTATGTCCTTGGGCAGTCTGAACTCGGGGATGCCGTAGGTCAGAACGCCGCCGGCGGCGTGAAGCGACTCGTATATGGTAACGGCGTAGCCGGCCCTCGCCAGCTCGCCGGCGCAGGTCAGGCCCGCGGGGCCGGAGCCCACCACGGCCACCTTATGGCCGTTAGGCACGGGTTTTTCGGCCTTGGCGGCATTGTTCTCGAGAGCCCAGTCGGCCACGAAACGCTCAAGGCGTCCTATGCCCACGCTCTCGCCCTTTATGTCACGGATGCACTTGCCCTCGCACTGGCTCTCCTGGGGGCACACACGGCCGCACACGGCGGGCAGGGCGTTCGCGCTGCTGAGTATATCGTAGGCGCTCTGCATATCCCCCTCA
>JAEETR010000120.1 GCA_016286595.1 Oscillospiraceae bacterium
AAAAAGCAGTGATTACAGCCATGGTAGGACGGCCAAACGTGGGCAAATCCACGCTGGTCAACGCCATGGTCGGAGAGAAGATATCCATAGTTTCCCCCAAACCGCAGACGACCCGCAGCAGGATCACGGCCATCACGTCCCGCGGTGACACCCAGTTCGTTTTCGTCGATACCCCGGGCTTCCACCGCGCGAGGACGAAGCTGGGGGAGTATATGGACAGCGTTTCCATCCAGAGCGTGCCGGACGTGGACGCGGTGTGTCTCGTGGTGGAACCGGTGGCCAACGTGGGCGATCCGGAAAGACGGCTTATAGCGCGCATAAAGGAATCCGGCGTCGCGGCGGTGCTGGCAATTAACAAGATTGATACCGTTCAGAAGGAAAAGCTGCTGGCTGTCATAGCCGCCTATGCAAAGGAACACGATTTTGAGGCCGTGGTGCCTCTGTCCGCAAAAAACGGCAGCGGCGTTGATATTCTTTTGGAAGAACTCGGAAAGTTTGCCGTGGAGGGTCCGCAGCTGTACCCGGACGATATGGTCACAGACCAGCCCGAGAGGATGATGTGCGCGGAGATACTGCGTGAGAAGATGCTGCTGTTCCTCTCCGACGAGGTGCCCCACGGCACGGCCGTGGAGATAATCCGGTTTGCCGACGAGGACGGTATCACGAACATAGAGGCGGACATATACTGCGAGAGATCCGGCCACAAGGGGATCATTATCGGTTCTCACGGCGAAATGCTCCGGAAGATAGGAGAGAGCGCCCGTCAGGAGATGGAACAGGTGCTGGGAAGAAAGGTATATCTCAAAACCTGGGTGAAGGTCCGGGAGAACTGGCGCAACAGCGCCTCAAATCTCCGGAATCTGGGTTATTACGACAGCGATTCCTGATCGATCCAGCCAGCTGTTGCCTGTCATTATCCGCGGTGAAACGCGGAGAATATGATAAAGGGGTGATAGCTGTGAGCGATGTTATGTGGAGGCTTTTCTGGGCCACCGGAAACATATCCTTTTTTCTGCTGTCAAGACGAAAAAAAGACGGCGGAAGGCCGGCGTAATGCCGGCTTTGCCGGGGGTGCGTATGTACATAACCACGACGGGACTGGTGCTTCGTGAGTCCCAGTATATGGAGAGCAGCCGCGTGCTGACCGTGCTGACCCGGAACGAGGGGAAGATAACGGTAATGGCCCGGGGCGCAAAACAGCGCCGCAGCAGGACCGCAGGGGCATCTCAGTTCCTGGCGTATTCCGAGATGACGCTGTTTTCCCAGAACGGCCGTTATACGCTGACTGAGGCCCGTCCCATCGAGCTGTTCGACGGCGTCAGACGGGACATCGAGCCTCTTGCCCTGGCGTCATACATCGCGCAGCTGCTTGAGACGGTGTCAGACGAGGACGATCCCGATCCGCAGATGCTGTCTCTTGGCCTGAACGCTCTGTACGCCGTTTCAGAAGGCCGTTACGATCTGGATCATATAAAAGCCGCGTTTGAGATGAGGGTCATGTGCCTTGCCGGTTTCACGCCGGATATGGAGGCGTGCCCCGTGTGCGGCAGGACCGACATCCTTGAACCGGTTTTTTCCCTTTCAGCGGGTGTGGTCCACTGCGCCTCCTGCAGGATCGACGGTGATGGCAGAGCGATGAAGCTTCTGCCCGGCACGCTGGACGCAATGCGCCATATCGCCTTATCAGATCCGAAACGGATATATTCCTTTACTCTCGGCGACGAAGCAGAGGGACAGCTTCGGCAGGTGAGCGAGGCTTACATGCTTGAACAGCTGGGACACGGATTCGGTACGCTGGATTATTATAAATCCCTGTATTGATCACTTTTTCCTCACAAGAGGTATATTTGATGACGTTAACGGAAAAATCACTTAATACGCTGGAACTGCCCGCCGTGCTGGAGATGCTGGCGGCTGAGGCCGTATCCCCCGGAGCCAAGGAATCGGCGATGGAACTGCGGCCCACCGCGGATATGGACGAGGCGAAACGGTGGATCGAGGAGACCACCGCCGCCCACACGATGATGGTGCTCAGGAGCAGTCCCGGTTTTTCGGGCGTAAAGGACGTGCGGTCAAGTCTGCGCCGGGCCGAGGCCGGCGGTATGCTCAACACGCGGGAACTCACGGCCATCGCAGACGTGCTTCGCAACGCCAGAACAGCCATTGCATACAGCGTAGGAGACAAGACGGATCGGCAGCCGACGGCCATAGACTATCTTTTCAACGGTCTGCGGGCAAACAGATACTTTGAGGACAAGATAAATTCCTCCATCACAGGCGACGATGAACTGTCAGACAACGCAAGCCCGGAGCTGGCCGATATCCGCCGCAAGATGCGGGCCGCCAGCGACAGGGTGCGCCAGTCGCTGCAGAAGGTGATAACCTCTCCGTCCTACGCAAAGGCCCTGCAGGAGCCCATCATAACGATGAAGAACGGGCGTTACGTGGTGCCGGTAAAGGCCGAGCAGAAGAGCGCCGTGGCAGGACTTGTGCACGACGTATCGTCCTCCGGCGCAACGCTGTTCATCGAGCCCATGTCCGCCGTCAAGGCCAACAACGAGATACGGGAACTGATGGCCCGGGAGAAAAACGAGATAGAGCGCATCCTGATGGCACTGTCCGCCGAGGCCGCATCCTTTGCCGGCGAGATAGATCTTGACTATAAGCTGCTCACTCAGCTCGACCTCATCTTTGCCAAGGCGAAGCTGTCCTACAAGCTCAACTGCAGCGTGCCCGCGCTGTCCGACAGGGGCGAGATATTCCTGCGCCGCGCAAGGCATCCGCTGCTGCCCAAGGGCACGGCCGTACCCATAGACGTGCATCTGGGCGGCGATTACGACACCCTTGTCATAACGGGACCCAATACCGGCGGCAAGACGGTGACGATAAAGACCATCGGACTTCTTTGCCTGATGGCGGCCTGCGGACTTCACCTGCCTGCGGACGACGGCAGTACCGTGCCCGTATATGACAAGGTGCTCTCGGATATAGGCGACGAGCAGTCCATAAACCAGTCGCTGTCAACGTTTTCCTCTCATATGACGAATATCGTTGGGATTCTTGACGAGTGCGATGAGAGAAGCCTTATCCTTCTCGACGAGCTGGGTGCGGGCACTGATCCCACCGAGGGCGCCGCTCTCGCCGTGGCCATAATCGAGTACGCCCGCGCTCACGGCGCCGCTATCGCCGCTACGACCCATTATGCGGAGCTGAAGATCTACGCCATGACGACGCCGGGAGTGATGAACGCCTCCTGTGAGTTCGATATAAAGACCCTGCGTCCCACGTACAGACTGCTGCTGGGGATCCCGGGCAAATCAAATGCCTTCGCCATCTCCACCCGTCTGGGTCTTCCCCAGGAGATTATAGAGGACGCCCAGCGCCGCATGGAGCGGGGAGACGCGGAGTTCGAAGCCGCCATTACCCACCTCGAAGAGGCCAGGGAAGAGGCGGAGCTTCGCCGTATCGAAATGTCGAGGCTGCAGAGGCAGGCCGAGGATAAACTGAAGGAAGCCGAAAAGCTGCGCTCCGAGGCTGAGAAGGAGCGGGACAAATACACAAAAAGCGCCAAGCGGGACGCCGCCGCCATTATCGCACAAGCCAGAGAACAGGCGGAGAAGACGTACCGCGAGCTCAACGATATGCGCAAGGCCGCCGCGGCGGCCACCGACTGGCAGGCCGTGAATGCTGCAAGGGCCGCCATGATGCACGATCTCAACGATGCGGAGGACGCCCTTCGCGAACACGAGGACAGACCGATCATCATCGGCGAGAACAGACCCGCGGCGGTGGGGGATACCGTGCAGGTAATCTCCATCGGCGCACGGGCCGAGGTGACCGCGATCAATCCCGACGGCTCACTTCAGCTGCAGGCGGGTATGATGAAGCTGACCGCAAAGCAGGAGGAGGTGCAGGTCATAAAGGCCGCCGCACCGAAGAAGAAACCCGCTCCCGCCGTAACGCGTACCATGACGTCCGGCAGGACCGCCAGTCAGGAGATCGACCTTAGGGGCATGATGGCTGAGGAGGCCGTGTCCGAGGCGGAGAGGTTCCTTGATTTTGCCTCCATGCGGCACATAGAGACCGTTACGCTCATACACGGCAAGGGCACGGGTGTGCTGCGGCAGGCCGTACAGCAGATGCTAAAAAGAAATCCTCTTGTCAAATCATTCCGTCTGGGCAGATACGGCGAGGGCGAGACCGGCGTGACCATAGTGGAGCTCAAATAGAGCGGGAATAGTTATAGTGCCGGAAAAAAGCCGGAGGAAATATTTTATATTTAATAAATTTCTCATTGACTGTGGCGAAACCCTTTGATAGAATGTCATAAAACAAGTTAATCCCGGTCATTTGATACAGGCTGTATAATATAGGAGGATACGCAAATGTACGTAAAGCAAGTCGTTATCAACAATCAGGTTGGACTGCGTGCAAGACCCGCAACCTTTTTTACACAGAAGGCCAATGAGTTCAAATGCAGCGTTTGGATCGAGAAGGAAGAGCGCAGAGTGAATGCCAAGAGCCTTCTGGGCGTGCTTTCACTCGGCATCGTCAAGGGTTCCGCCATCAATATCGTGGCTGACGGCGACGATGAGGAGCAGGCGGTCGAGACCCTCTGCGAGCTCATCTCCTCCAACTTCTCCGAATAATCGATTTCAGCACCATCCGGCCTGTTTCTCTGAAACAGGCCGTTTACTTTATCAGGAGGTCCCATGTCCGAAATCCTGAAGCAGAAGGCTTTGGCGCTGCCCATGAATCCCGGCGTGTACATCATGAAAAACGCCGCCGGCGAGGTCATATACGTGGGCAAGGCAAAGCACCTGAAAAACAGGGTCACCAGCTATTTTCACGGCGCCCATAACCAGAAGACCGAGGCCATGATCTCGAATATCGCCGATTTCGAGGTGATAATCGCCGCGTCGGAGTTCGAGGCGCTGGTGCTGGAGAACTCCCTCATAAAGCATCACATGCCCAAGTACAACATCCTTCTCAAGGACGACAAGGGCTATCCTTTCGTGCGGCTTTCAAAAAAGGACGAGTATCCCGTTTTTTCCATCGTCAACGAAAGAGCCGACGACGGAGCGGATTACTTCGGCCCCTTCGGCGGACGGAGCACGACTAAGGCCGCCATCGAGGCGGTACTGAAATCTCTCAAGCTTCCGACCTGCACCAGAAAATTCCCCAGAGATATCGGAAGAAAGCGGCCGTGCCTGAATTATCACATGGGAGCCTGTGAAGGCTACTGTCTTGAGGAGACTCCCCGTGAGAACTACAAAAAGGGAATAGACAAGGCCGTGATGATATTTTCCGGCAAGACGGGAGAGCTTCTCCGTCAGCTTAAGGAGGAGATGGAGAGCGAGGCCGAAAACCTCCGTTTTGAGGAGGCGGCCCGGCTTCGGGACACCATGAACGCGGTCTCAGCCCTGGAGACGAAACAGCACGTGTGGGCACACAGCCCCGCGGATACCGACGCCGCGGCCTTCTATCGCGGCACGGCGAAAAGCTGCTTCGTGGTGCTGCACTATATAGAGGGCAAACTGCTGGGCAAGGACATGGAACTGATGGAGGATACCCCGGAGGAGGACGGTGAAGCGCTGTCATCCCTCATTCGGCAGTATTACG
>JAEETR010000121.1 GCA_016286595.1 Oscillospiraceae bacterium
ATGACGTCGTATACCGCACACTGGATCTTCGCTGCGGGCAGACGGCCGTCGTTTTCATTGAGGGACTCGCCGACACCGAGCTCATCGACAGCGGCGTTATACGTCCGCTGTCCCGGTGGGAGGACGGCAAAAATGGCGCGGATGCGCTGGAGACGGCGGCCTCGCGTGTCGTCACCGCTGCCCAGACGAAGCCGGCGGAGACACTCGGCGGCGCGTTGGACGCTCTGCTGTCCGGGGATACCCTGCTGATGATCGACGGCTGTGACGGCGCCCTTGTTGTCGGTCTTCGGAAATATCAATCACGGGCTGTGGCGGAGCCGCAGACGGAATCGGTGGTGCGGGGCTCCCGCGAGGGTTTCACAGAGGCTCTGCGCGTCAACACCTCTCTCCTGCGGCGGCGGCTCAAGACGCCGGACCTCGTCCTTGAATACGTGAAGCTGGGCCGCCGCACACGTACCGACGTGTGCATCGCGTATATAAGAGGACTCGCCTCGGAGGATATGGTGTCAGAGCTGCGGCGGCGGCTGAATTCCATAGACGTGGACGGTGTTCTGGAATCCGGCTATGTCGAACAGTTCATCGAGGACGCGCCCAGGTCCATATTCCCCACCGTCGCCAACAGCGAGAAGCCGGACAAGGTGGCGGCAAAACTGCTGGAGGGGCGGGCGGCTGTGCTGACAGACGGCACGCCCTTCGTGCTCACCGTCCCCATGCTCTTCGTCGAGAGCTTTCAGAGCGCCGAGGACTACTATTCCCGCCCTTATTTCGCAGGGTTTATAAGACTTATCCGCTTCTGTTCGTATCTCGTGAGCATATCCCTTCCGGCGCTGTACGTGGCGCTGACCACGTTCCATCAGGAGCTTCTGCCCACAAAACTCCTGCTCACGATGGAGGCTGCCCACGAGGGCGTTCCCTTCCCCTCCGCACTGGAGGCGGGACTGATGATGCTGGCCTTCGACGTACTGCGGGAGGGCGGAGTACGGCTTGCCCGGCCTATCGGTCAGGCGGTGAGCATCGTTGGCGCCCTCGTGATCGGCGAGGCGGCTGTGTCCGCGGGTCTTATCGGGGCTCCCATGGTCATCGTGGTGGACGTAACGGCGGTGGCCGGTTTCGTAGTGCCGGCCCAGACAGATTCCGGCACCCTGCTGCGCTACGTTCTGCTGATA
Source organism: Oscillospiraceae bacterium (assembly GCA_016286595.1). Lineage (GTDB taxonomy): Bacteria > Bacillota > Clostridia > Oscillospirales > Oscillospiraceae > RUG626. The sequence goes on from JAEETR010000121.1 coordinate 1,167, forward strand.
CTCGCTTCGCTCCTGGGCGGCTTTGGAATGGCTATGGGACTGATCGCTCTTCTGCTGCACCTGACGGGTCTTCGCTCCTTCGGCGTGCCGTATCTGTCGGGGCTGACGCCCTTCCACCCCGGGGATATGAAGGATATATTCGTGAGGGTGCCGCTGTGGAAAATGGACCGTCGGCCGGCGGGTCTTGGCGGTACGCGCCGTCAGGCACCGGGTCAGCGTCCGCCCCGCGGCGGTGAGAGGAACGGCGCATGAGCATTTTTCGACGATATGTCGCCGCCGCGGCCGCGGCGACGGCGCTGCTTTTTACCGGCTGCCGGGACAGCCGGGAGCTGGACAATCTGGCCATGATACAGGCCGTGGGCGTGGACCTGGCCGAGGGCGGCGCCGTGGAAGTTACGGTGCAGATAGTGAAGCCCCGGAACATCGCCGCCGCCGGCAGCACCTCCCCCGGCGGGGACCGCGTCACGTGGGAACTGACCGGCTCCGGTGAGAGCGTATCCGAGGTGGTGCGGCAGCTGAACGGCCGCTCCAGCCGGGAGCTGTACTGGCCCCACTGCCGTCTGCTTATTCTGGGCCGGAATGCGGCGGAGGCCGGCTGCGGCGATCTGCTTGACTACTTCATCCGCAGCCCCGAGGTGCGCAGCAAGCTTCTTATCGCCGTAGCGGACGGTACTGCCCGGGAAATGCTGGGGGCGTCGTCCTCCCTGGAGCAGATGCTGCCGGATGAGCTGGGCCGTCTGGTAGAGGAGTACGATTCCTCCACCTCCGGCACGAAAAAGGTGACGCTGGGACGGTTCGTCAACGACTCCATGGATGCGGGGGGCGCGGCCGCGGCGCCCGTGCTGCGGCTGACGGGCGATGAGGAAAAACGGCCGGAGGTCCGGGGCCTTGCCGTATTCCGCGGCATGCGGATGACCGGTCTGCTCTCACCCGACGAGGCAAGGGGCTATGCCTGCGCCGCCGACGATTTCAGAGGCGGCTCCGTCACGGTTGAGTGCGGCGGACCGGTCAGCCTCGATATCCTCTCATCGAAAACCTCCGTCACCGTGACGGAGGGCGCGGGGGTGACGGTAAAGCTGAAGATCGAACAGGACCTTACGGTCACCCAGTGTTCCGCCGCCGTGGATCTGAAGGATCCGGCGCAGATCTCCCGCATAGAGACGGCGGCGCAGGAAGCCGCCGTAAAGGACGTGATCGCCGCCGCCGGGAAAGCCCGTGATCTCGGCACGGACGCGCTGGGGCTGGAGAGGATCGTCCGCAGAAAGGCTCCGTCGCTGTGGAAGAGGTTTTTTGACGGCGAATGCGGTTTTGAGGATATAGATCTTGTGGTGACGGTACGCTGCCGTGTCCGGCTCACGGGCAAGAAGCTGGACCCAGCCGCCGCCTGCGGGGAGGCGGACCATGGGCGGTAAAGCGAGGATCTCCCCCTTCCAGCTTGGCGCTCTCGCCGCGGCGTATATGCAGAGCATGGCCATGACGGTGGGTTACTGCTACGCCTGGTCCCGGCAGAGCACGTGGCTGGTGCTGGCGGCGGGTTTTGCCGTCGGATGTCTCATGGCGGCGCTGTACTGCGCTCTTTTCCGGCGTCATCCCGGGAAAACCCTCGCCGGGATAAACTCCGCCGTCTTCGGCGGCGCCGGGATCGCGGTATCTATCGTGTGTTCTCTGGTTTTCCTGTTCATCGCGGCAAACTATATCTACTATTTCAGCAGTTTCTGGCTCACCTTCATCATGCCGCGTACGCCCCGCTGGGTGCTTGCTGCGTCGCTGACGCTTCTGTGCGCCTACGCCGTCGGGAAGGGACCGGAGGTGCTGGCCCGTTCCGCCCTGGTGCTGGGAGCGACGGTGTTTCTGACCACGGCTCTGTTGGATCTGCTGCTTATAAGGTCCATGGATCCCGGCTATCTGCTGCCGGTTTTTGACGTGACGCCCCGTGAGTTTATCCGAAGTCTGTCGATAATGGCGGCCATCCCCTTCGGCGACCTGTACGCGCTTACGGCTTTCCTCCCCCTGACTGCCGGTGAGCGCAGGCTTCGCCCCCTTCTTACGGCGCTGGCGGTGAACCTTTTTCAGACCATGACCGTGGTGCTCCGCAACGTCTGCACTCTCGGCCCCTCCCTGCCCATCGTGACGGCAGCATCCTTCTCCTCTGCGCGGCTGATCGATATGGGCGGCGTGCTGACACGGATGGACGTGCTGGTGGCAGCCTCCATGCTGACGGGTATTTTCGTGAAGACTGCCGTGCTTTTCCACGCGGCCGTCTCCACCGCCGCCGACGCGGCAGGGCTCAGATCCCGCAACCTTATCCTCTCTTTCGGAGCCGTCCTGACCGCCGCGTCTCTTCTCATCTATCCCTCGGCACTGGCCCAGCGGGATTTCTCGGTAAGGGTATGGCCGCTGCTGAGTCCCGTGTTTGCCCTGATCCTCCCCGGTGTGACCCTTCTATGTACCGTTGCAGGGCAGGCATCCCGGAAGCGAGCAAAAAAAGCGCCGCCCACCTTTCGGTGAGCGGCGCTCATTCGCTTTATTAAGCTCTTGCCGTTTGTAAGCTCTTATCAGGCGACAGACTTATAATCGTCAGCGTAGGTGAAGGAGCCCCACACGGGGAAGTTCTTATAA
>JAEETR010000009.1 GCA_016286595.1 Oscillospiraceae bacterium
ATGCATTCTCTGCATTCTCACACTTACAAAGAGAAATTTATAATGTATCTCTCTAGTTAATATACCATACAAACGCAAGTCTCGAAAGATCAAGGGTTTGCAATCTGTCCGAAGGAGCTTCACGAAAAGTTAAGACAGGCGGCAGACTTACTGTCAAAATCTATTGTCTTTTCTGGTGGAGGCGGGGATAGTTGATGCCGCTGCGCGGGGCGGCCGGATCCAACGCTCCCATCAAAAAAGAAACGACCCCGCCCCAAAGGGCAGGACCGTTTCTTGTTGGTGGAGGCGGGGAGAGTTGAACTCCCGTCCGAAAACACTTTCCTCAGAACTTCTCCGGGCGCAGACGGTTATTTCGGGACGAGCCCGGTTCCCTCGCAATGGCGCAAGCCGTCACGCGCCAAAGTCCGGTAGCTTCATTGTGCATGGTAAGCTCAAAGCTTTGCGTACTCACGTTCTCCACTAATCGACGCCGCACATCCGGGCCGTGGAACTCCCGGAGGCGACGGTCACTGCTTAGGCAGCGGCAAGAACAGTGTTATCGTTGTTCTTTAATTTATAAAAGGTGCCCGTTTTATGGAGGCCAGGCGCCTCCGCCCGCTATTCCGAGTTCCGCATCCCCGTCGAAACCGGTACGCCCCCGGCGTCGGAGCAAGTTCCGTATCGCTTGTTCCGCCTTGGATGCTGTGCATTAAAGGCGGAAGTGCGCTCACTTCGCTGCTCCTCCTTTCAAAATCAAGACCGCGTCGCCGGGTCTTGATTTTGTTTTTGGGTAAAGCCCGCAGCTCCTCTCAAAACCGGACCCGCTTTGCCGGGTTTTGTTTCGGGTGCAGGTGAGATGAATGGAATTGGAATGGACAATAAACTGTTCTTCGATTATCACCCGTAAGGGTGGTGCTTAATATATCACGTTCTGGTGAGTTTTACAAGCAGCGTATGGGGAATGATCTTGGCAAGAAACCGGTAAAACCTGAAAAACGCCCTGGGCGTATAGACGCTCCTGCCCCGCTTCGCCGCTTTGATGGAGCCTTCGGCCACCTTCGCCGCGTCGCAGAAGGGGAGCATTTTGAACATCTTTGAGTTGCCCTTTATGCCGCCCACGTCCAGAAACTCCGTGTCCATGGGCCCGGGGCACACGGCGGTGACGGTGATGCCTTCTTCCCGCAGCTCGTCGCCCAGACCCAGAGAGAAGGCGGAAACGTAGCTTTTGGAGGCGGAATAGACCGTCATCCTGGGGTTGGGACAGAAGGAGGCGATGGAGGAAATATTGATTATCCGCCCGCCCCGTCCCATATAGGGCAGGGCTGCCCGCGTAACGGCGGTCAGGGCCCGGACGTTGAGGTCTATGCATCTGGTCATCAGAGAGCTGTCCAGCTCCGCCACGTTTCCCAGATACCCGCACCCGGCGCAGTTTATCAGCAGCGCCACGTCGGGGTCCTCCTCCCGCAGAAGGGCTTCCAGAGTGCCGACGCCGTCGGCGGTGAGATCTGCGGGGACGGCGCGGCAGGCCATGCCCGCCGTATCAGAGACCTCCCGCAGCTTATCCTCCCGCCGGGCGACGAGCCACAGCTGTTCAATATCGGGGAAGGCGGCGCGGATCCGTTTCGCGAACTCGATACCGAGACCGGAGGAGGCCCCGGTCAGAATGGCGATCTTCATGCCCTCACACCATCTTGGGCTCGGGGTATTCCACACCGAAGGTTTTGACGGTGACCTTCTTCATCACCTGGGGCTGGAAGGGCGCGTCGCTGGGGCCGGTGCGCACGGAGGCTATCTTGTCGACGGTCTCCATGCCCTCGATGACCTTGCCGAAGGCGGCGTACTGACCGTCAAGATGGGGGGCGTCGGCGTGCATCACGAAAAACTGGCTCCCTGCGGAGTCGGGCATCATGGACCGGGCCATGGACAGCACGCCTCTGGTGTGGCGCAGGCCGTTGTCAAAGCCGTTGGCCCGGAACTCGCCCTTGATGCGGTAGCCGGGACCGCCGGTGCCGTTGCCCGCGGGGTCGCCGCCCTGGATCATGAAGCCGGCGATGATGCGGTGGAAACGCAGCCCGTTGTAAAAGCCCTTGTTGACAAGGGAGATGAAGTTGTTGACGGTGTTGGGTGCGATCTCGGGGTACAGCTCGGCCTTGAAAACGTCGCCGTTTTCCATGGTAAAGGTCACTATGGGATTTTCAGCCATTTTTATCTCTCCGTTCCGCCGCATGCGCGGCAATCATTGTTTATCTGTCCTTCATTCTGCGCTCTATCTCGCGCTCGGCGTCCCGCTTCGCGGCAGCGTCGCGCTTGTCGTAGAGCTTTTTGCCCTTGGCTACGCCTCTCTCCACCTTCACGAGGGAGTCTTTGAGATAGACGGACAGGGGCACTATCGTCATGCCGTCCTGCATCACGCGGGCGGCCAGGCGGCGGATCTCCTTTTTATGCATGAGAAGGCGGCGTGACCTGTCCGGATCCCGGTTGAAGATGTTGCCCTTCTCATAGGGGGATACGTGCATGCCGTGGACGGCTATCTGCCCGTCCTTCACCACGCAGAAGGAGTCCCGCAGGTTGACGTTTCCCATGCGGATGGACTTGACCTCCGTGCCGAAAAGCTCTATGCCTGCCTCGTATTTCTCCTCGATGAAATAGTCGTGATACGCTTTTCTGTTCTGGGCTATCTGCTTGACGCCCGCGGCCTTGGGTGACACTCTCCCGCCTCCTTCCTCTGCGCCGGATAAAACCGTGCCGTAAATGATATTGTAGCACAGATTTGGAAAAAGTAAAACATTTCCGGGGCTTTCGCGCGATATTGTACCGCCTCGGGACGCCTCGTCCCGCCGGAGCGCTCTTTTATGCCAGAGGGCCCAGGGTGTCGGCGGCGGTATCGTGAACTATCACGGCGGCATTTTCGTCTAAATATGTACGGTAGGAATCCGGCGCGTCCAGCTCGTCTCCGAACTCCGTCAGCGCCGCGGCGGGGGAGGAAAGCCGCAGCACGTACCGTTCACCGTCGAGATAGAGGCTGCTTTTCGTGCCCCGGGGCAGCGACGCGCAGGCCGCCGCGGCGTCCCCGAGGGAGTCGAACGCGTAGAAGAAGGCCGCCTTCCTCCGGGCGAATATCATCACCGAGTCCCGGCCCTGATAGAGTTCCACGCGAAGGCCGCCCACGCTCTGTCCGGTCACGTCGGCGCATATCCTCAGCGCGTCGCCGGGAGACACCTCTCCCGCCGTGAGACGCAGCCGCCGCAGGTCCTCTTCGTCTATGAGTATGGCAAAAGCCCCCGGGCCCATGGGCTGACAGCGCATAACCCCGCCTCCTCTCAAAACGTACCGGCAACTATTATATCGCCGGCGCGCCCCGGGATAAAGCGGTAATATCTGCCTTGAGGCGTTCACGAAAAATTTAGAGGTTTGCTATTCCAATTCAGGGCGAATTATATTAAAATGGAAAGTGGACGGGACTGCGTTCCGTCCGGTAATCACCAAAGATAACGGAGGGATCTGCCTTATGGAAAAATCCGTATATAAGCGCGTTCTTCTAAAGCTTTCCGGCGAGGCGCTGTCCGGCGGCGACGGCGTCGGTCTTGATTTCAACGTCATGACCGAGGTTTGCGGCGTCATAAAAAAGTGCGTGGAGGCCGGGTGTCAGATAGCCGTCGTCGTGGGCGGCGGCAACTTCTGGCGGGGCGTGAAGAACGGACAGGGGAAGATGGAGCGCTCCAACGCCGACCACATGGGCATGCTGGCCACGGTGATGAACGCCATCGCCCTGGCAGACGTGCTCAACCAGACCGGCGTGAAGGCCGCGGTGCAGACCGGCGTCGAGATGCGCACCTTCGCCGACCCCTACACCCAGCGGGACGCCGAGCGCCTTCTCAGCGAGGGCACCGTGGTGGTCTTCGGCGGCGGCACCGGCAGCCCCTATTTCACCACCGACACCGGCGCCGTGCTCCGGGCCGTGCAGATACACGCCGACGCGCTGCTTCTGGCCAAGAACATCGACGCCGTATATTCCGCCGACCCGAAGAAAAACCCGGACGCAAAGCGCTATACGGAGATATCCTACGGCGAGATGCTGGAGAAAAAGCTGATGGTCATCGACCTGACAGCCACTGCCCTTGCCATGGACAACAATCTGCCCGTCGAGCTCTTCGGACTTTCCAGGCC
>JAEETR010000122.1 GCA_016286595.1 Oscillospiraceae bacterium
AACTCCGCCGCCACCGCCGACGCGTCCCCGCAGAAAAAGCGGACGTTTTCGATGCCGTTGCGCCTTGCGTTCTCCTTGGCGTCTTCAATGGCCTCAGGCACGATCTCCGCGCCGATGACCTCGCGGGCCTTGCGCGCCATCACCTGGGTGATGGTGCCGGCGCCGCAGTAGAGATCCAGCACCGTCTCTTTTCCGGTGAGACCAGCGAACTCCACCGCCTTGCCATAGAGTCGCTCCGCCTGGTCACGATTGACCTGATAGAAGGACGGCACGGACAGCCGGAAGGTAAGGCCGCACAGGGTATCGGTAATGGTATCCGCTCCCCAGAGGGTGCGGTATCTGTCGCCCAGAATGGCGTTGCCGGGCCGGGTATTGACCCCCAACACCACGCCAACGGCTTTGGGCACCTGTTTTTGAATTATGTCAACCAGATCCGCCTCGTGGGGAAGTCTGTCGCCGTTCACCAGCAGGCAGATCAGACTCTCCCCCGCGGCGTTGGTGCGCACGTACAGATGGCGCAGCAGACCCCGGCCTGTCCCCTCATCGAAGCAGGACACGCCGTACTCTTTGATATACTGCCGCACCGCCTCCGCCGCCGCGTCGGCCTGGGGCTTCTGGATGAGGCAATGCGCCACGTCCGTTACCTGATGAGTGCGGGCGCGATAAAAGCCCACACTGCCGTCGGCGGCAATGGGGTACTGGCTTTTATTGCGGTATCGTTCCGGATCAGCCGCGCCCAGGATCTCCTCCACGGTCACGTCGCTGCCGCCCAGCCGGGTCAGGGCGTCCTGCACCCGCTGCCGCTTGGCCCACAGCTCCTCTTCATAGTCCATGTGGCGGAAGTCGCAGCCGCCGCATTTGCCGTAGTAGGGGCAGTCCGGTTCCACCCGGTGGGGTGATGGTTCCCTGATGGCGGTCACCTTGCCGAAGGCGGTATTTTTCAGCACCTTCAGGATCAGCACGTCGCACGCCTCGCCACGGACGGCGTTGTGGACAAACACCACCTGCCCGTCGATCCGGGCGATTCCCAGTCCCTCGGAGGAGTACCCCTCGATGACGGCGGAATAGACTTGATTCTTCTTCAGCATGGCTCAAAAATCGAACTTCTCCAGCAGCTTGCGGATGGCCTCGGCGAAGGCCGCCAGGCTCTTGTTGTCCCGGCCGCTGCTGCGGCGGATGAGGGCGGCCAGACTCTCGCCCATCTGCACCAGCCGCTGATAGGCGGCGGACATTCTGGGTGCGCCCTCGAAGGTCTTGGTCTTCCGCTCGGGCAGGTAGCCCACGGCAGTGCGGCGGTCGGCAATAAGGTCGTACTCCTCGGTATACTGGGGCGCGTGGGCCATGAAGCCCAGCTCGGTGACGGTTTTGGCAAAGGCCGGCGCCACCTCCCGCTCGCCGTGGACCACGAAAACGTGGCGGGGCCTGGGCTCGGTGAACTGTCCGATCCAGCTGAGCAGATGGTCCCGGTCGGCGTGGGAGCTGAGGCCGGGAAAATTGACGATCCTGGCGCGGACGGCCACGTCCTCGCCGAAGAGCTTGACGGACGCCGCGCCGTCCAGCAGATGGCGGCCCAGGGTGCCTACGGCCTGGAAGCCCACGAACACCACGGCGCTCTCCGGGCGCCACAGGTTATATTTCAGGTGGTGGCGGATACGGCCGGCATCGCACATGCCGCTGGCGGAGATGATGACCTTGGGGGTGCTGTCGGTGTTCAGGGCCTTGGACTCGTCGGTGGTCACCGTCAGACGCAGACCGGGGAAGCTGAACATGGCCTCACCGTCCCGCACCAGCTCCACGGCCTCCTCATCCAGATAGCCGTGCAGATCGCCGCAGAAGATGCGGGTAGCCGCCTCGGCCAGCGGGCTGTCCACATAGACGGGGAAATCCTCATGGCCCTCCACCAGACGCTCGGTCTTGATCTTCCGGAGGAAGTAAAGCATCTCCTGCGTCCTTCCTACCGCAAAGGATGGAACGACCACATTACCGCCCTGATCAAAGGTCTCTTTCAGGATCTTGACAAGCTCTCCCGCATAGTCCAGCCTGTCCTTGGGATGCTGCCTGTCGCCGTAAGTGGATTCCATGACGACGTAATCCGCTTCCTTTGTCAGCTCGGGATCCTTGATGAGGGGCTGGTTTTTATTGCCGATATCACCGGAAAAGACGATCTTTTTCGATACGCCGTTTTCCTCAAGCCAAATCTCAACGGAAGCTGAGCCAAGCAGATGGCCGATATCCGTAAAACGGATCTTAATGCCGTCGCTGACCGTTACGGTATCCCCGTATTTCACGGGAACAATGAGA
>JAEETR010000123.1 GCA_016286595.1 Oscillospiraceae bacterium
CAAAAGTTGGTGATTTTAGCGGTGAGGGTCCACCCGTTCCCATTCCGAACACGGCAGTTAAGCTCACTGGCGCCGACAATACTTGGCTGGAGACGGCCCGGGAAGATAGGTAGTCGCCAACACATCAAAGACAGCAGCCATTCGGCTGCTGTCTTTTTTTATCTGCCGGTATTGCCTTATATATTGATATATTGTAAAATATAACTACAATATTCGAGAAAGCGGGGGCTGCATTTATGAAAATTGCTGCCGTATCCGGCGCCGACAGGAACCTTGGCCTTGAGATGTGCCGGGAGCTGCTGCGCCGGGGGTGGACTGTCGTGGCGGGCAAATTTCTGCCGAGACTGGACTACATCGAAAAGCTGAAGCAGGAATATCCGGAAACGCTTGTCATCTATCCGCTGGACGTGTCCAGCGATTCCTCAGTTAAGGAGTTTGCCGACTTCATCCGCGTTAAATTCGGACGTCTGGATATGCTCATCCACAACGCCGCCGTATTCGGAAAACCCTGCGGCGACATTACCGGCCAGTTCGACGTGAGCTATTTTCCCACACCCTTCAACGTCAACGCCATGGGCGCCCTGCGGCTCATACGAAATATCGCGCCGCTGATGGACGAGGCGGGCATGAGAAGGCTGTGCTTCGTTTCTTCCGAGGCCGGCTCCGTAAGCGTAAGCCACCGCACGGAGGTCGCCTGCTACGGCATGAGCAAAACGGCGCTGAATATGGTGGTGCGGCTGGCGTTCAACGAGCTGCGTCCGAAAGGGTACACCTTCCGGCTCTACCATCCGGGCTGGGTACGGTCTCCGCGGCAGGAATACACCGGGCAGGTGGTGCAGGTCAGCGCGGGAGCAAAGTTCGAGCCGGCCGAATCCGCTCTGCCGGCCATAGATCAGTTCCTTGAGGACAGAAAATGGGAAGACCGGCTGGCCGTCATCGACAACGAAGGCGCCGCATGGCCGTTTTAAGGGGGTGAGGATATGTCAAAGCTCGCAGTTATAGCCAACGCCGATTCGCCGCTGGGACGGCGGCTTATCACAGATCTGACAGAAATGGGCTGGCGGGTCCACGCGGGCTACCGGGACAGGCTTCCCGGCCTGCTGCCGCAGAACGTCACCGCCTTCGTGTGGAATCAGGAGCACAGCTCCTTCATCGCCGCCCGTGACGCCCTCGGCGAGACGGTGGATATGATTATTTCCGACTTCGATTACAAAGCGAAGGACGAGGAGACTGATACCTATATAGAGGCGTACGAGTGGCACACGCTGATGCCGCTGAAGTTCATCAACGCCTTCCTGCCGCTGACGGAGAAGAGCGAACTCAAGCGCGTCTGCATCGTCACCACCAGGATGTCCAGCAACTATCTGTGCGGCGACACGTCGAACCCGGTGGAGCGCGTGTCCCGGGCGCCGCTGAACATGGCGGCCACTCAGATGTTCAACATTCTGCACCCGAAGGGATACACCTTCCGCATGTACTGCAAGGATCCGGAGGGGCTTCACGACGAGTGGGCGTCGGAGTATTTTACCCGCAATCGCAGCTATGAGAGCTGGGACCTGAAGCATTCGGACGAGGAGCGCATCATCCTCCACGACTGGATGGGAAACGAACTGCCCTGGTAGAGGCGAAAGGAGAAGAAAGATGAAAAACGTACTTGTACTGTGCGACAGCCCGTGGCATCCGGCGGAGGTCATAAAGATGGGTTTCGCCCCGCTGGAGGGGGACGAATTCCACTTCGTGTTCGTCAAGGCGGCCAAGGATATCCTCACTCCGGAGCGCATAGCGGAATATCCCCTCATCATCTGCGCCAAGGGCAACGCCGTCACCGAGGCGAACAACAACCCCTGGTACGAGGAGACGGTGACAGAGGTGGGTCCGAAGGAATTCGAGGACTATATAAGAGCCGGCGGCGGCTACATAGCCCTTCACGCCGGAGCCACCGGACGGGAGGGAACGCCCTTTGCCCCGCTGGTGGGCAGCACCTTCAACGGTCATCCCCTGCGCTGCGGCATCGACGTGAAGATAACCGGGAAGCACCCGGTCACGGAGGGCGTGGAGGATTTCCACATAAGGGATGAGCATTACCGTATAGACGTGAAGGCCCCCGACGCGGTAGAGCTGGCGCGCAGCTATTCCGAGACGGGCGGGGAGCAGGTGGCCTGCTTTGCCCGGGAGATCGGCGGCGGCCGTCTGGTGATGCTGGCGCCGGGCCACTGCCTGGACGTGTATCTCAACCCCCAGTTCAAAAAGCTGCTGACAAACGCCATGCGCTGGTGCATGAGAAAATAAGCGGTGTAAAAAGAAAGCCGGATGAAGCATCTCTTCATCCGGCTTTTTTGTGTTGTATCGCAGTTTACTGGTGCTTTTCCAGGTAAGCGGCCACGGCGCTCACGGAGTCATAGAACTGATTGAAGCCCAGGGCGCGGAAGGTGCCGACGGAGTTGGAGCCGTCAAGCTTGGCGTAGTAGTACTCCTGATCCGGGACCTTGTCGCCGAACCGGACGATGTACTCGCCCTCGCCCGTCTCGGAATAGGTGTCGGTCCATCTCGTGTCCACAGCCAGGACGGGGGAATCAAGTCCGTATTCCTTTAGATCCTCCTCGCCGGCGTTGTAGTTTGTGCAGGCGGAGAACCACATGGTGTTCTTTATGAGGGAACGGATCTCGTAAATCACACGCTCGCCCTCTTCGTCCAGGAGGACGGGCTCTCCGTCGTTGTACTTGACCCACCACTCGTAAATGGGGTTGCCGTTTTC
>JAEETR010000124.1 GCA_016286595.1 Oscillospiraceae bacterium
CAAAAGTTGGTGATTTTAGCGGTGAGGGTCCACCCGTTCCCATTCCGAACACGGCAGTTAAGCTCACTGGCGCCGACAATACTTGGCTGGAGACGGCCCGGGAAGATAGGTAGTCGCCAACACATCAAAGACAGCAGCCATCAGGCTGCTGTCTTTTTTTATCTGCAGAACACGTGACCGCCGATACGGGCCATGACGGGCCGGGTGCGTATCCACGAGTTGGTGGCCGTGTTGGGATTATAATAGTATATGGCGCCGCCCGTAGGATCCCAGCCGTTCATGGCGTCGGCGGCGGCCCGGTAGGCGCTGTCGGCCACCGGCTTGTCGAACTGCCCGTCGTAAAGACAGGAGAAGGCGCCGGACTGATATATCACGCCGCTGATGGATGAGGGGAAGGAGGGGTGCTCCACACGGTTGAGGACAACGGCACCCACCGCCACCTGGCCGGAGTAGGGCTCGCCCCTGGCTTCCGCCGAGATGAGGCGGGCCAGCAGGGCCACGTTGGCGTTTTTCGTGGTACCGCCGGAGATGCCGATAGCGGCAAGGGTGGCGGGGCCCGCCACGCCGTCCGCCGTGAGGCCGTTTTTCTTCTGAAAAGCCGTCACGGCCTTTTTCGTCAGCGGGCCGTATATGCCGTCGGCGCTGCCGGTATAGTAGCCCCACTCGGACAGCCGCTTCTGTATCTGCACCACCACCTGGCCGGTGGAGCCGGTGGAGTAGGAGGCCGCCCGGGCCCGCTGGTGGAGCTGGAACGCGGTGATGAGCAGTATATTCACGGCGAAGAGCACGATGAGCGAGATGGTCAGCTTTCTTTTGTCCATAAAATGATATCCCCCGTAAAATAAGGCCTGTCTGCCTTATCTTACGGGGGAACTTCGTTTTTTATGACTGGTTATTTCTGCCGGTCGGCTGCGGACAGCGCGTAATGGACGAAGGGACCGTCCTGACCCGCGAGGCGGAAACCGATTTTCTCAAGAACGCGCCGGCTGCGCTCGTTTTTCACCAGTACGTCGGCGTCGACGCGGGTCATGCCCAGCGTATCGAAGGCCAGGTCCAGCGCCAGAAGAACGGCCTGCGTGCCGTAGCCCCGGTTTTTCACCGCGTCGGACTGCATGCATATCTCCAGCTCACAGGTCTTTTCCCGACCGTCGATATGCTTGAGGCCCACGTCGCCGATTACCGCGCCGTCAAGCATGACGGAGAAGCTGACGCGGTCGGACTGATTCCGCCGGGCGTCGTAAAGAGCGTCAACCTTTGCCGGGTCGTAGACGTATGGGACGAAATCGTCCTCGTTTTCGAAGAGGGACGGGTCCTGCACAAGACCGCGGTAAAACTCGTGGCACAGCTCCCGGGTGCGCTCCCGCAGCGTTATGCCGCCGGACATCAATCCCTCGTTCTGTCGGCGATCTTGCCGGTGACGAGGGTCACGAACTCGTCGAGAGCCATGACGGTCTGCTTGCCGGTACGGTCGCGGACGGCCACGCTGCCGCTCTCGGCCTCCTTGTCGCCCACCACCAGCATATAGGGGATTTTCATGGACTGGGCTTCGCGGATCTTGTAGCCGATCTTCTCGTTCCTGAGGTCGGTCTCCACGCGCACGCCGGCCTTGTCCAGCTTGTCGGCCACGGCCTTGGCGTAGTCGTCGGCCCGGTCGGTGATGGTCATGACCTTGACCTGCACGGGGCTGAGCCACACGGGGAAGGCGCCGCCGAAGTGCTCGGTGATGATGCCGATGAAGCGCTCGATGGAGCCGAAGACCACCCGGTGGATCATGACGGGGGTTTCCTTGCTGCCGTCGCTGGTGACGTACTCAAGATCGAAGCGGCCGGGGAGCTGGTAATCCAGCTGAATGGTGCCGCACTGCCAGGTACGTCCGAGGCAGTCCTCGATATGGAAGTCCAGCTTGGGACCGTAGAAGGCGCCGTCGCCGGGGTTGATGGTATAGGTCTTGCCGATGCTGGTGATGGCCTCGGCCAGGGCGTTCTCGGCCTTTTCCCAGTCCTCTCTGGTGCCGATGTGGTCGTCGGGCATGGTGGACAGCTCTATCTTGTAGGGCAGGCCGAAGAGGGAATAGACCTCGTCGAAGAGCTGGGCGATGCGGATGACCTCGTCCTTTATCTGCTCCTTGGCCAGCAGGATATGGGCGTCGTCCTGGGTGAAGCAGCGGACGCGGAACATGCCGTGAAGGGCGCCGGACAGCTCATGGCGGTGTACGCGGCCCAGCTCACCGTAGCGCAGGGGCAGCTCGCGGTAGGAGTGGGGCTCCAGGTCGTAGACGAGGATGCTGCCGGGGCAGTTCATGGG
>JAEETR010000125.1 GCA_016286595.1 Oscillospiraceae bacterium
CGCCGTCGTGGATATACCCGCCGTGAACGAGGCTTTCGTCCTCACAGTGGGCGGCGATGATCCTGCCCAGGGCTTTGGCCCTTATCATGGCGGAGCGCATCATTTCGTCGGACTGAACGCCCTTTCCGTCGTCGGAGAAGGCGCACACCTTCGGGGCCATCCCCTCCAGGTCGGCGAGGACCTTCCCCTGTTCGCCCACCGTGATGGCGCCGTAGGGCAGCACGGAGACGACGGCGTCCCGCCGTATTATCTCCAGCTCCCGCTCGAGGTTTTCAGCGCTGTCGGGCACGGGATCGAGGTTGGGCATGGCGCACACCGCCGTATACCCCCCCGCCGCCGCGGCCATGGAGCCGGTGCGGATGGTCTCCTTATAAGAAAAACCCGGCTGGCGAAGGTGCACGTGCACGTCGCAGAAGCCGGGTAAAATAACGTATTTTTCACTGTTGAGGGAGGAGAGGTCGATATCCGCGTCAAGGGAAAAGTTCTCCGCGCCGGGCATGACGTTCACGCATTTCTCGAAAGATTCCATCTTGTCCTCCCACAAAAAAAGACCTGCCCTTCGGCAAGTCGCAACAAAGCACGGGCATAAGCCCGCCCCGTATAGTCTCTTGCCGACCTCTCTGGATCGCCTTAAAGATTTATCGCTTACAGAATACTAAACGCTCCCGGCTTTGTCAATGAGCAAATTGTCGTTTTTCCGCCCCGAGCGGCGGCATTTTCCGTTATGATTGACCGCGGCGCCCCGCCGTGCTACAATGCACCCGTTAAAACTGCGGCAAGGAGCCTGATTTTCATGGAGTTTATTCGAATAACGGCCGACAACGGCGACGGGGTGGCGGAGCTTTCACGGGTGGCGTCGGAGATAGTGCGGGAGCACTACGACCCCCTTCTCGGCCCGGAGCAGAACACGTATATGATAAACATGTTCCAGTCCGTCCCGGCCATAACGGAGCAGCTTCACCACGGGTACAGATACTACCTCCTGCGGGTGGACGGCGCCGACGCCGGGTTCATGGGCTTTTACCCCCGTGAAGGGGCCATGTACCTGAGCAAGTTCTATCTGTATAAGGAGTTCCGCCGTCAGGGCCACTCCCGTGAGATGCTGGATTTCCTGAAATCGGAGTCGGAAAAAGAGGGCTTGCGGGCCATCGAGCTCAACGTGAACAAATATAACGACGCGCTCCTTGCCTACAAGGCCCTTGGGTTCGGGATAATCCGGGCCGAGGTCAACGACATAGGCCACGGCTACGTGATGGACGACTACGTGTGCCGCCTGGAATGGTGAGGATAAAAGTGAAAAACAGCGGCCGCAAGGCCGCTGTTTTTATCACGTTTACGCCCTCGTCCTTGCGCCTTTTGCCGTTGACGCGAAGGGGGGCTCGGCGCCGTCGGGCAGATGGCTGAACTGCCTGAGCATCCTGTAAGCCAGCGGAAGAGCCAGCAGCAGACAGGCGAACAGGTCCGACGCGGCCTGGGCCACGGCCAGACCGTACTCCCCTGGAAGTCCCACGTAGGGGAACACCCTGGGCAGTATCAGCACCATGGGGATGAGGAACAGCAGCTGGCGGGACATGCTCAGGGCCAGATTGCCGATGGGGCGGCCCAGAGACTGGTAAAGGTTCGACGTGACCATGACGACGATGTGGGGGAACAGCACCAGGCACAGCGCCCTTATCTTCAGGGAGCCTATGGCGTACATGGTCTCGTTGGCCTCATGGTTGAACCAGCCGATAAGGTTGCGGGAGAATATGAACATCGCCGTACCCAGCACGAGGGCGGCGGACATTCCTATCATGATAGTGGTGAAATAGGCCTGCCTCACGCGCTTGTACTTTCTGGCGCCCCAGCAGAAGCCGGCCACGGGACCGAAGCCCTGGGAGAAGCCCATGATGCCGGAGGCCACCAGACGGTAGAGCTTGTTGGCCACGGAGATGCCGGCCAGCACGGCGGTGCCGAAGGTCTTGGCCACGTTGTTGGTGATGATGCCGCCGGTGCTCATAAGGCTCATGCGCAGGAAGGCGGGCACGCCCATGCGGGCCACCTCGATGGCGCCCTCCCTGTCGGGCTTGAAGTTCTTCCAGCTTATGTCCAGCATGGCGTGCTTCTTCACGAAGGGATAGGCCAGCACGCAGGCGCTGACCACCTTGGAAAGGGCGGTGGCGCCGGCGGCGCCGGACACGCCCCAGCCGAAAACGTTTATGAACAGGGGATCAAGGCCGATGTTCAGCACGCAGCCGGACACCATGCCTATCATGGCGAAGGTGGTGCTGCCCTCACTTCGCAGAAGCTGGTTCTGAATAAGCTCCGCCGTGGTGAAGGGGGCGGCCAGCAGTATCCAGAATGAGTACTGCATGGAGTAATGCTTTGCCTCCTGGGTGGCGCCCAGCAGGTCGACTATGGGCGAGCGGAAGGCAAGACACACCAGTCCGAACACCAGCGAGAACGCTATTCCTATAAAAAGCGTGCTGGTGCCCACGCGGCTGGCCTTTTCATCCTGTTTGGCGCCCATAAGGCGGGATATGTAGCTGGACGCGCCCAGGGCGAAGCCCATGGACACAGCCCTGAGGATGTGCATCAGCGAGTCGTTGACGGCCACCGCCGCCGTGGCGTTCACGCCCAGCTGGCTGACGAACAGCGCGTCGCAGAAGTTGTAAACCGAGTCTATGAGGGAAGCGATGATCATGGGTATGGCCACCTTCGGGATGACCCTGAGCATCTTCTCCTCCAGCATGAGCCTGCGCCGGGCGTCCCTGGCCTGGGCCTGCTTATCCGCAACTGACAAAATAAATCACTCCAATTCGTTGTAACTTGCACCTATTATTAAACCACGTATTTATCCCTCAGTCAATAGGAAACGGCCCTTTCTTTTTCCATATTTTTCCCGCGCAGGCCCTGCCCCGTCCCGGCGGCGACGGCGGCACCGCGGCGGAATTTTATGTTTGACATTTGTTATCCTTCGTGCTATAACTCTGTATAACAAATGTTATCCTTGTGAAAAGGAGGGTGCTTATGGCAAAGCTGTCGCTGTCCGACGGGGAGTGGAAGCTGATGAATCTTCTGTGGGAGTCCTCTCCCCTTACCATCGCCGACATGGTGCGTTCCCTGGAGACGGATACGGGCTGGACCAAGGCAACGGTTAACATAATGCTTGGCCGTCTGGCGGACAAGGGGGCCGTGCGCGTCGACGCCACGGGCCGGTCGAAGCTCTACTATCCCCTGCTGGACCGGGACGACGCGCTGCGCCAGGAGGCCAGAAACATGCTTTCCCGGGTCAGGACCGGGGGATTGGGACTGCTGGTGAGCACCATGGCCCGTGAAAGCCGCCTCACCGACGAGGAGATAGACGAGCTCTACCGGATACTGAAGGAGGGCAGCCGCCGTGATTGACAGCACGTGGATGATATCCTCCTGCGCAATAATATTGATAATAATCGCCCTGAGACGGGCGTTCTCAAAGCGGCTGCGGCCCGGCGTGAGGTACGCTCTGTGGGCTGCGGCGGCGCTGCGGCTGCTGATACCGGGCAGCGTGGGCGCCGTGAGCTGGAGCGCCGCCGCCGTGACCGACGAGGCGGTGCGGCAGGTGGTGACCGCCCCGGGCCCGGCGCAGTTCATCCGCCAGGCCGGTGAGCGCCGGGTATATACCGACGTGATACGCGACAGCGCCATCACCTACGAGCAGGCGGAGACGGCCGGAAACGGTCAGCTCCACCGGGTGGAGGGTTACCCCGCGGACGGTCCCAGAGGCGGTCTTCACACCTATACCTATACGGACACCCTGAAAAACGCGCTGCCCCGGTGGCTGAAAACCGGCTGGTACGCCGGCATGGGTGCCGCGGGAGGCACGTTTATCGTCCGGAACGCCGCCTTTTACGCGAAACTCCGGCGCAGGCAGCGCCGTCTTGATATTGAAAGCCCCGTGAAGGTCTATACGGCGGAAAATCTGGACTCCTCCTGCTATTTCCTCGGCAGCGTATACGTCCGGGAGGACACCGCCGGGGACGAAACGCGGCTGCGCCACGTACTGTGCCACGAGCTGAGCCACCGCCGCCATCTGGACGGGCTTTGGGCCCTTGTCCGGTGCGCCGCCCTGACGGTCCACTGGTACAATCCCCTGGTGTGGCTGGCGGCATCCCTGTCCCGGCAGGACGGGGAGCTGTTCGCCGACGCCGGGGCCATAGCGGCCCTGGGCGAATCGGAGCGCGTGGGCTACGGCGAGACCCTGATCCGGCTGGGCGCGGGCAAACCCGTGAGAGCCTCCCTGTTCAACGCCGCCACCGCCATGACAAACGGCAAAAAATCTCTTAAGGAGCGTATTACGATGATCGCCAAACGTCCCCGCATGACCGCCGCCGTCCTGGCCGCGGTAATGCTCATCACCGCCGCCGCGGCGGTATTCGTGTTCACCGGGTGCAGGGCAAAGCCCGACGATACCGCCCACAGCGAGCCCGCCCCCGCCGCCGAAGGGTCCGCCGCTTCCGGGGATCCCTCCGACAAGACCGCCCCCGCCTCACAGATAAAGCTGATGGCGGACAGCGCGGACCTATGGCGGGCCGAGAGTGAAACCGACGGCTGGGCCTACGCCGTGACGGACCTGGACAGAAACGGCCGTCTGGAGATAGTCTCCTCGGAAAATCACGGAACCGGCCACATGAACACCACCCGGATATGGGAGGTCAGCGAGGGTTACGACGCTCTCGTCCCCTGCGCCGAGGCCGACGGCAACAGGATCGTCCTCGAGCCGGACCGCTTTGAGGACGGCGAGGTGCAGCATATCGAGGCGTGGTACGACAGCGCCCTGAATCGTATCTTCTATATCACCGACACGAGCGAGAAGCTGGACGCCGCCCACTACGAGGACGTCCGGTACGCCCTGCGTCTGACCGACGGCGGCGCCGTCTGTCAGGCCATGGCCGTAAAGAGCTGGGATTACTCCGACGGCGAGACGATAACGTATCGCAGCGCCGCCGGCGGTGAGATCACCGAGGGAGATTACGTAAACTCCGGTTATCAGGCCTTCGCCGAGACCTGCGAAAGGTACGACGCCGCCGTCACGTGGATATGCCTGCGTCATATCGACGGGCTGAGCGCCGACGAACTTGAGCGGCTCCTCTTCACCTCCTGCGGCGGCTTCTCCCTGGATCCCGTCCCCGCGGCGGCGGTCGACGCGGCTATCGACGGCGTCGTCTTCACCTGCGACGGCGTCGGCTACGACTTGACGGAGCTCGCTCCCGCCGTCAACGCCATAACGGACATGCGTTTCGCCGGGCAGTATATCGTGCTGGACTGCCACGTGAACCCCCAGGCGGGCGTGTATCTCGTCTATGATACGGTCAGCCGCTCCTTCGTAAAGGAGCTCACCGGCACCAATCTTGTGTGGAATGGCGACGATCTGACCACCGCCGTGTATGAGTGCCGGGGCGATATAATGCGCTGGGACGGCAGTCTTCTGGCCTCCTGCGGTCTTGCAGGCGGCGGGGAATATATCTCTTCCCTTTCTCTTGCCGAAAACGGCGCCGTCACCGCAAACATCGAGCTGGGCGATCAGCGCCGGGTGGACGTATATGACGGCGATGGAAACGTCGTCAGCCGTCAGCAGAGCTTCACCGGCATCATGGATATGGACGGCTACTTCGAGGAGACGAGCTGGATGGGCTCCGTCTGGCGCATCCGCACCTATTACGGCCTGATGGCCGACGGCACCTACGTTCCCGTGGCCGAGAGCTGCGGCGCCAAGGACGACCTTGACGTCGACTATGCCGCCGACATGGACGGCGACGGCGTCACGGAGCTCATCTGCAATAACACCACCGGCGGCGACGGCCATCAGTTCGTGACAGTGTTCCGCCGGCAGGGCGGCAGCGTACTGCGGGGATATCTCGATCTGGGCGGCAGCGTGAAGCTGCCCGGGTGGAACGACTGGGGCGTGAACTCCACCTCCAGCCGTTACGACCGCGACGAGAGCGCCTTCATAATCACGTACTCCGCTCAAAACGACACGGAGGAATCCTTCACCGTGTCCTCCCTGGGCTTCTTCACCTTCGAGGACTTCGCCGGCGTCTTCACCCTGGGCCGCCCGGACCCGGAAACTCTCGCGGCGTATAAGGACGCCCTCACCGCCATATACGACGACCTGACTTCGGGCAGCGACCACTCCTATCTGCCCGACGGCTCCTGGGTGGAATTCTTCAGCTTCATCGGCGAGCTGGC
>JAEETR010000126.1 GCA_016286595.1 Oscillospiraceae bacterium
CACTATGTCCATGGCCACCTTCGCGAGATACAGGTTGGTGCCGATGCCCACGGTGGCGGTGATGCCGGTGGTCCTGAGCACGTCGCGGATCATGGTCATGGCCATGACCCGGGCGGCGTTGGTACCGGTGCGCGCCGCCTCCTCCTGATAGGCGTAGAGGTACATGGTGCAGTCGATGAAGCACTCGTCTATGGAGTAGACGTGCACGTCCTCCGGCGCCGCGTAGCGCAGATATATGCCGTAGATCTGGGCGGAGACCCGCTCGTACTCCGCCATCCGCGGCGTCGCCGTGATGTAGTCCACCTTCGTGCGGTGGCGGTTCTCATAGTCCCGTATGGCCTGCTTGGCCTCAAAAAGACGGGGACGGCTCGGCACGCCCTTGGCCTTCAGGGAAGGGGATACCGCCAGACATATGGTCTGGTCGGAGCGGGTGGGGTCCGCCACCAGCAGGTCCGTGGTCAGCGGGTCGAGCCCCCGGTGGACGCACTCCACCGAGGCGTAGTAGGACTTGAGATCGATGCAGATATATGTCCGTTCCATAGGGGAGACGTCACAGCTCCTTGATAACGTGCTTCGCCACGCCCTGCACCACCAGCTTGTCCACCAGGATGTACCGGCCGGGGTACACGTCCTCGTTGGCGTAGAAGAGGATGGCCTTGTGGCTTGTGTTGTCCACGCCGCCGTAGACCTTCAGCGTGTTCTCGTTGTTCTCATCCAGAGCCACCACCACGTCGCCTATCTCGCAGGAGGTCTGCTTGCGGATGAGCACCAGGTCGCCGTCCTCTATGTCCTCGTCCACCATGGAGTCGCCCACGGCGCGGAGGAGATAGCACTCACCCTTGCCGAATATGACCTCCGGCAGACTCACGTACATCTCCACCTGCTCCTCCTCGTTCTCCGGGTCGCCGCAGCGGATGCTGCCCACCAGAGGGGCGGAGACGTAGCCGGTGGGGGTCTTGTTTATCTTGGGAAGGCCGGTTATCTCACCGTCCTCATATGTGAGGATGCCCCGGCGGCTCATCTCCACCAGGTAGTTGTACCCGCTGGCGGGGGAGATACCCACGGCGCCCGCGATGTCCCGCGTGGAGGGGGTGAAATGGTGCTGGCGGAAGTATTCGCCGATATACCCGGCTATCTGCTCCATTATCTCCGGATTTTTGCTTCGCATACCCGACACCTCGCTTTGTGATCTATCATAAGCGAACTGCTTACGATAACTATTATACACGCTTCGTCGGGAATTGCAAGAGGAAAGTTGGCGCCTTGTTGACGGCGGGAAAAGATGGTATAATCACAGCGGGTGATGACTATGGAAAATGGAAACGGCGATACGATCAGCCGCTCCGATAAAGAGAAAACGCACCTGCTGTTTATCAAACAGAAAGAACTGCTGGACAGTTTCCTTGAGCACGGCGCGATCTCCCGTGCCCAGTACGACAAGAGCCTGCACGATCTGCGGGAGAAGATGGGAGAGAGTGAATGATAAAGGCGCGCTGGGCATGGCCGTGTTCTGCACCCTGCCGGGACACAGCGTTTTCAGCTGGGGCCTGAAATACGAGAGCGCCGCGTTCATCTCCGCGGCGAAGCTGCTGGAGCCCGTGTTCGCAGGCATATTGGGCGCGCTTCTGTTCAGGGAGATACCGAAAACGCAGGTGATCGTCGGAGGCTGCGTCGTCATACTGGGCGTGTACGTATATTCAAGATTCTCGGAGAGCGCGGCCGGCACCGCGTCCGGTTGAAGCCATAACGCTGACAGCGTAAAATTGCGGCGAAAAAGCCCGCTCTGCCGGGCAATATAACGCCGATTAAACTATGGAGGGTTGTTATGAAGCTTGCGGTAATATATGATTCCAAAACCGGCAACACCCGTCAGGCGGCTGAGTGGATCGCTGAGGGCATGAACGGGACGGGGAACGCAGAGGCCAGAGCCTTCTCCATCCACGACGCGGACGAGGATTTCGTGCGGGAGTGTGCCGGGGTCGTCATCGGCTCGCCCTCCTACGCGGCCCAGCTGACCCCGGACCTGCACGCCTGGATGCTCGCGTCAGCCAAAAAACTGGCGTTTGCCGGCAAGCTGGCCGGGGCCTTCGCCACGGAACAGTTCACCCACGGCGGCGCGGAGTCGGTCATCCAGTCCATACTGACAATGGAGATGGTCAACGGGATGCTGTGCTACTCCGGCGGCGGCGCGTTCGGCATGCCGGTGATACATCTGGGACCTGTGGGCGTCAACGGCAACGTGGAGAAGCACAACGGCATGGAGCGTTACAGGGACAACTTCATCGTCTTCGGTCAGCGCTTTGCCAAAAAAGCGGCCGAAATATCCGGAAACGGGTGAGCGGCTGTGAAGGACCATGCTGAGATCGCGGAACGGCTATTCCGCAGGGGCTACAACTGCGCTCAGGCGGTGTTCTGCGCGTTTTCCGACGTCACCGGGTACGACGTTGACACCTCCGCCCGGATGGCCTCCTCCTTCGGAGGCGGCCTGGGACGGCTGAGGGAGACCTGCGGCGCCGTAAGCGCCGCGGCTCTGGTGCTGGGTATCGCAAAGGGCTATGACGACCCTGCCGATCCGGAGGCAAAGTCGCGCCATTACGCCCTGGTCCGTGAGTTTGCGGACAGGTTCAGGGCCGGAAACGGGAGCATAATATGCCGGGAGCTTCTGACGTCGGCCGGTCTTGCGCCCGAGAGCGGGGGAGAGCCGGAGAGACGAACGGAGGAGTTCTATCATAAGCGCCCCTGCCTCGCACTCGTGTCCCGGGCCGCGGGTATTCTCGACGAGATGCTCCGGACGGACGGCGCGGGCGATTTATAACGACCGTAAAAACACAAAAAAAGGACGCCCGGAGGCGTCCTTTTTTTATCTCAACTGTTTCAAGGCTCTTCCGACACCTTGACTCTGACGGGGGAGACCCATTTTGACGTGGTGATCTTCTTGTACTTGAAAAACGCCGTGAAGTTCACCAGCGCTATGTAGGGGCGGAAGAAGAAAGCGTCAAGAAGACCGTAGAACAGCACCTTCACCATCTCGCTGAAGGTCAGCTTTTCCTGGGGACAGTAACGGTTGTCGATGTACGTGATGGCCGTGAGTATCAGCCCCAGCAGCACGTACATCATAAACGCCGCGGCCATGGCCGCAATGGAGGTGCTGCCCAGGATTATGCTCAGCGCCGTGGAGATACAGCCCAGCACCATAAAGATGGGGCTCAACAGCTCGTACATTATGATGTAGGGCAGCATGAACATTCCCACCACGCCGTAGCGGGGATTGAGTATCATGGACTTGTACTTGGTAATGGTCTGGATCAGTCCGCAGTGCCAGCGCAGACGCTGGGATTTGAGGTCCTTCATGCTGGCAGGTCCCTGGGTCCAGCAGATGCTCTCCGGCACGAAGCGCATGGAAAAGGGCGTTTTGCTCTTTCTGTAATACTGCTGCAGCTTGACGGTGACCTCCATATCCTCACCCTTGCTGACGGGGTCGTAGCCGCCTATGGCGATGAGGGCGTCCTTCTTGAAAAGACCGTAGCCGCCGGAGATGATGAGGTTGGCGTTCATCAGGTCCTGGAACACCCTGGTGCCCAGAAAACCGCGGCTGTACTCGAGTATCTGCATGTTGACGACGGCGTTTTTCCCCATGCCGCCGCTGACGGGCATGGCGTCGCGGAAGTGCATGTTGTTGGATATCTTGATGTTTCCGCCCACGCCTACCACGTTGCTGCTCTCAAGAAGCGCGCGGCAGGCAAGGCGAAGGGAGTCCTTCTGCAGTATCTCGTCGCCGTCCATGTTTATGATGTACGGGTAAGCCGCCACGTTTATCCCGGCGTTTATGGCGTCGGCCTTGCACCCTCCGTTCTCCTTCGAGATGAGGGTTATCAGCACCTCGCCCATTCGGCAGGAGTATATCTCGTGTATCGGATGGCAGGTGACCTGGTATCTGATAGGCCGGGAAGTCTCCAGGGCGAGAGGGAAGGCGTCCAGCATGACCTGCTTGGTGTTGTCCTTGGAGCCGTCGTCTATCACCACTATCTCAAAGCGCTTGAATTCCAGCCGCAGAAGGTTCCTCACCGTCTGCACCACGCCCGCCTCCTCGTTGTATGCCGGTACGAGGATGGAGATGGGGTAATAGTACTCGTGGTCTATGACGTTGTGCAGGGCTTCCATGCGCCGCCGCCTGTTGGCGTTGAAGGCGCCGCCCAGACAGCATATGAGCAGATACAGCGTGTAGATCCACAGATATACAGTTATGAAGGCGTTGAAATACGTGGTGAACATCACCGCCGCGGTCCTTAAACCGGCCATCATACGCTCACCGATCCTTTCGAATTGAGTGCGAACCTGAGGGCGTCCGCCGCAAAGGCGTCGCTTCCGCCGAGTATCTCATCAAAGACCTTCGCCGGCGGGTCCAGCTTCACCAGGGATGAAGCGCAGTTCATGCGCACGTTCCACGCGGGGGAGGTTATGCCGTATTTCAGGGCCTCCACCGCCTCGTCGTCCCCCGGATACTCGTCCAGACCTGTGGCGGCCACCGCAGCGGTCTGCCAGTCCTCGGCCTTTCCCTTGTCCATCAGGGTCCTGATAAGTATCTGTTTCGTCTCCTCCGAGGGAACCTTGAGGATGAGCCGCAGTATGTCGCAGCGCTGATCGGTACTTATATCGCCGCTTTCAAGGCGCTTTTTGAACAGCGTGTCCCACTCGTGGAAGCCCGCCACGGTGAAGAACGTTATCACCGCGGACTGGCTGTGATCGTCGTACCTGTCGAACCGCTCCATAAGAGCCCGGGCAAGCTCCGCCCGGTCCCCGCTGAAGGTGTTCATACCGTCGGACAGGAGTTTTTCGTTGTGGAGCCGTGCGTCGTCGCTGAGGGTCTCCACCGCGTCGGCCACGGCACGGGCGTCGCCCAGATTGTACAGCGCCTTCAGCGCGTTCTCCCGGCAGTAGACCGAGCTTCCGGACAGCAGCCGCCTGACGAAGCCGACGTAATCCGCCTTTTGCTCATCCGTAAGACCGGAAAGGTCGGCCACGGACAGCACGTAGGCGAAATAACCCTTCTCCGCGTTGTCGGCGCGGCCGCCTACCCGGGCTGTCAGTCTCCTGCTGTTATCCCGCAAAATAGCGGCGCAGGCCTTCTTCTGTGTCGTTTCGCTGAGTTCGCCGAAAGCCCGGAGCCAGCCGCTGACGGAGAAACGGGCTATCTCCCTGCCTTTCAGCACGAAGCTCCCGGCGTTCCCGCACCGGGTGATGACAGACTCCCAGCCCATCCGGCGGTTTTCCTGGGCCCGCTCACGCTTGCCGTTGCGCAGATATACGACGATCCTCACGATGAGCACCGCCAGCACAAGAGCGCAAATCCCGATTATCTGATAGTTCGTTTTCAGAATCTCTGTCACGTAAATAGCCTCCGTTTTCGCGTAGAGCAAAGGCAGAATACTGCTTTCGCGGTCGAAAATGGCTGTTTTGAGGGGTATCCCGCTGAACACATGATAAAGCAGTTTTCGCAAAAAGACAATACCGCGCGGGAAAAAGTACGAAAAGAGGCGGTCTGCAGACCGCCTCTTTTTATCGTATGATCTTACTTATCCCCGGAGGGCTGCCCGCCGCGGTAGTGGAAGCACAGCATCGTCAGATCGTCGAACTGCTCGGCGCTGCCCACGAAGCCGTCCACGGCATGGCGGACGTTTTCGAGTATCCGCTCCGGCGCGGCGTCCGGCTCGGCGTTCAGCGCCGAGAGCATGCGCTCGGTGCCGAAGAGAGTATTATCAGAGTCGTTGGCCTCGGGAACGCCGTCGGTGTACAGGAATATCTTAGTGCCGGGCTCCAGGGTAAGCTCGTACTGTCTGTACTTCATCCCCTCCATGCCGCCGACGACGAAGCCGTGTTTGTCCTTGTACAGCTCGAACTGCCCGCCGGGGGCCATGACGACCGGGTACTCGTGGCCGGCGTTGGCGGCGGTCAGTCTGCCCGTGGATATCTCCAGGATGCCCAGCCATACGGTGACGAACATCTCCTGCGGATTGTTTGAGCAGATGGACGCGTTGGTGTCGGTGAGGATCTGGGCGGGGGACTTGCCCATCATGGCGTTGTTGGCCAGGATTATCTTCGAGGCCATCATGAACAGCGCCGCGGGTACCCCTTTGCCGGACACGTCGGCCATG
>JAEETR010000127.1 GCA_016286595.1 Oscillospiraceae bacterium
CTCGTGAACATCGACCGCGACCTGCTGGTGATCCCCAGCGTCGCCATCCACATGGACCGCACCGTCAACGAAGGAAAGAAGTTCGCCGCTAATGTGGACACGATCCCGCTGTTCGGCACCGCGGAGGCTGCCGGGGCCCTGGCAAAGGAGATCGCCGCCGCTGCGGGGGCGGACGAGACCGATATCGTGGACGGGGACCTCTTCGTCTACTGCCGGACCCGGGGCTGCCGCTTCGGTGCGGAGGACGAATTTATTCTTTCCCCCAAGATCGACGACCTGTCCTGCGTCTGGAGCTGCATGCGGGCCTTCCTGACCGCGGACGACGGGCCCAGCGGCTGTATCCCCGTCTGCTGCACCTTCCACAACGAGGAGGTTGGCAGCGTCACGAAGCAGGGCGCCGGCTCGACCTTCCTGTGCGACACCCTGCGCCGCATCTGCTATGCCACGGGCGGGGACGAGGAGCTGTTCCAGACCATGCTGGCAGGGAGCTTCTTCGTCTCAGCGGACAACGCCCACGCCATCCACCCGAACCATCCGGAATATGCCGACAGTGAGAACGCCCCGGTGCTTAACGGCGGCGTCGTCGTCAAATACAACGCCGCCCAGCGCTATGCCACCGACGGCGTATCCGCCGCGGCCTTCCGCGAACTCTGCCGCGACGCCGGCGTCCCGGTACAGGTCTTTGCCAACCGCTCCGATCTGCGGGGCGGCAGTACCCTCGGCAGCATCGCGGGCACCCACATGCCGGTGCCGACGGTGGACGTCGGCATGCCCCAGCTCGCCATGCACTCCGCGGTGGAGACCGCCGGAGCAGTGGACGTGGCGTATTTCACCGACGCCATGCGCGCCTATTTCTCGGCGCCCCTGGATCTTCCGCCGGAAGCGTTCTGAGTTTTTTCACATGGGAGGGTCTCCTCGTGATCTCTTTTTTATAGAAAAAGGGCATGGGCTATCCCATTGACAAACGGGACCGGCAATGATAGTATTTGTCTGACATTTGAATACAGGCTCAAGTGCCGTGCCGACGCAGGCGTTCCAGCCAGCGGCGGCGCGGAGAATATGGGAATCGGGTGAGAGACCCGAACGGTACCGCCGCTGTAAACGCCGAGAATCCGCATCGCATGGTGAAAGCCGCCCACCGGGCAAGCCGGGAAGGGGGTGCTGGATTCGCCGGAGGCGTGAGTCAGAAGACCTGCTTGAGCTGATCGGACGGAAAACCCACGGCTATGGGTGGTACGGTAACTTTACGCAGAAAAACGGCTGCGGATGTGCGCCTCGGCACATCCGCAGCCGCTTTTTGCGTGAAAATAAAGAAAGGAATGGAAGAAAATGAAACGTTTTTCCACAAAAGCAGTTCTGGCTCTTGCACTGGCGCTTGTTATGGCGCTGGCATGTGTTGTCCCGGGCTTTGCCGAGGAAACGCCCATCCCCTATGAAGGAGATATTGTCAACTTCATCAAGGACGACGGTTCCCAATTCGGCATGTTCACGCCCCAGGACGGCACTACCATCCAGCTGGACGGCGATACCATCGCCATCCATTTCGTACCGAAGAACGCCACCGTGTACAACGGTATCCACTTCGGTTTCATCGATGATGCAGAGCTGACTGTCGACGTTGCCGCAAATGAAGACGGCAGCTTTGACATCACACTCAGCGCCGACAAGGCTGGCACCTGCATCCCCGTGGCCCCCGTCAAAGCCAAAGACGGCGGGACCACCTCTGCCCAGTATTATCTGGCGATTCCGGCTGCCGATAAGATCTCTGGTGGCGCCTTCCTCTGCGTCGCCACCCGGCAGGATCTGAAGGTGGACGAGGAAGCCAAGGAAACTGAGGTCTACAACATCGACGACTACAACTATTTCAAGCTCCGCGACATTGCTATGCTGCTCAATGGTACAAAAGCACAGTTCAGCCTGGACTTTGACGCAGGGAAGAGGGTTGTTTATGTCACCACCGGCGAGCCGTATACGCCGGTCGGCGGAGAACTGACAACCGGCGAGGATAAATCCGACAGTTGCGTTGAGAGCAAGTGGTCGGTCGAGGTCAACGGCGAGCCGTCTGACATTCAGGCCTACAATATCGGCGGCAACAACTTCTTCAAACTGTGCGAATTGGGTGATGCGCTCGGTTTTTATGTGGACTATGTAGAGCCTACCATGCTCGTCTTCTCTGAGATTCCCGAAGCATATCAGGCGGCAGCGGACGAGGTTGCCGAGCTGATCGACGCCATCTATGTCCAGGAGTGGACCGAGGAGACCGACGCCCAGTGCGCCGCCGCGAAGGCCGCCTGGGACAAGCTGACCAATCTGCAGAAGGAACTCGTCGAGGGTGAAGAGGCCGATCCCGATTACTTCGGCCGTGACACCGGCGATGCCA
>JAEETR010000010.1 GCA_016286595.1 Oscillospiraceae bacterium
AGAAGCGTCCAGCGCTCGGTGAAGATCGAGATGGGCGATGACGGCGTGAAGGCCGACGTGTACGTCATGGTGCGGCTTGGCTACTCGGTAAACGACGTGGGCCGTGCGGTGCAGAAGGCAGTGGGCAGCGCGGTGGAGTCCTCCACCGGCCTGAAGATGTCCTGCGTGGACGTGCACATCTGCGGACTTTCAGCAAAACAGTAAAAAAATCAACCTTTACAGGGGCGGCTCCTTTTTCCGGAACCGCCCCGAAAGGTGTATATTGAGGTAAACGTATGACAAGGAAGGATGCCCGGGCGGTGTCTGTGTGCCTGTGCTTTGAGATAAGCGCCAGAGACTGCGACGCGCAGGAGGTGCTGGACTCTTTTTTTGACCGGGAGTACTACGATACTCTCGCCGGGGAGGACGAGCTCTTCTCCGCCTATCCAGACAAAAAGCAGATGGAGTATATCCGCAGACTGGTGTCCGGCATAGGCGCTCACTCCGCAGAGCTGGACGGCTACGTGGCCAAGTATTCCCGGGGCTGGGAGTTCGGCCGCATATCCCGCACCGCGCTGGCCGTAATCAAAACGGCGATGTACGAGATAATGTACATGCCCGATATCCCCAACGGCGCCGCCATAAACGAGGCCGTAGAGATCGCCAAGGGCTTCGACGAGCCCGAGACCGTCTCCTATGTAAACGGCATCCTCGGCAGTTTCGTCAGACAGGAGATCGTGCAGGAAAGCCCCGGGAGCTCGGAGGACCTTTGAGTGAACGAGCGGATTTTCAGCGTAACGGAGCTTAACAACTACATAAAGGACCGGCTGGACAACGATCCCGTTCTGGCGGCGGTGCTGGTGAGAGGCGAACTGTCAAATTACAAGGTGTACCCCTCCGGCCACCACTACTTCACGCTCAAGGATGAGACCGGGGCCCTGCGCTGCGTCATGTTCCGATCCAGCGCGTCAAAGCTAAAATTCCGCCCCGAGGGCGGAATGAAGGTCATAATATCCGGCCGCGTCACGGTATATCCCCGTGACGGGGCCTATCAGCTTTACGCCGACTCCATCACTCCGGAGGGGGCGGGAGATCTGGCGCTGGCCTTTGAACAGCTCAAGGAAAAGCTGAGCAAAGAGGGCCTTTTCGACCCCGCGCATAAAAAGCCCATTCCGCCGTACCCCACACGGGTGGCGGTGGTCACCAGCTCGGCCGGAGCCGCGGTGCA
This sequence comes from Oscillospiraceae bacterium, assembly GCA_016286595.1. Classification (GTDB taxonomy): domain Bacteria; phylum Bacillota; class Clostridia; order Oscillospirales; family Oscillospiraceae; genus RUG626. Next base: position 1,208 of record JAEETR010000010.1, read on the forward strand.
CGACATCATACGCGTAGCGGGGAAGCGCTGGCCTATGGCGAAGATAATCCTTCTGCCCGTCAGGGTCCAGGGGGAGGAGGCGCCTCCCGAGATCGCGGGTGCGGTGCGCTACGCCAGCCGATACGCCATTGCCGACGTGATGATAGTAGGCAGAGGCGGCGGCAGTATGGAGGATCTGTGGGCCTTCAACGACGAGCGGGTGGCCCGCGCCGTATACGACTGCGAGATACCCGTCATATCCGCCGTGGGCCACGAGCCGGACGTGACGATATGCGATTTCGTGGCCGACCTGCGGGCGGCCACACCCTCCAACGGCGCGGAGCTTGGCGTCCCGGACAGCGCCGAGACTGCGGAGTATATCGACTCTCTGGGCGTTCGCGCCGACAGGGCAGTCGCCAGAAAGATCGCCGAATACCGGCGAAATCTGGACCTGCTGTCCTCCCGCCGGGTGATGCAGAGCCCGAAATATTACGTGGACGACCGCCGCACCGCGCTGGAAAACATCAGGGTGCGGATAGCGTCGGCGGCGCAGAAGGACCTTTCCGGCGCCCGCCACGGCTTTGCGGCGCTTGCCGCGAAGCTGGACGCCATGAGCCCCCTGAAGGTGCTGGGGAGAGGCTACGCCATAGCCCGTACCGCCGACGGAACTGTCGTGCGCACGAAAAACGACGTTGCTTCCGGCGACAGAATCACCCTGCGCCTTAAGGAAGACGAGATAATCTGCACCGTTGAGTGACGATAAAAGGAGATCAAAATGGCTGAGAACAGGACACTTTCCTTCGAGGATTCCATGAAGCGCCTCGAGACTATAGTAAAGCAGCTTGAAGAGGGCACCCTGCCCCTTGAGGAATCCCTGACCCTTTTCGAGGAGGGCACGGGACTTATAAAGGAGTGCTCAAAGCTCCTTGACGAGGCGGAGCAGAAGGTCGTGAAGCTGCAGAAGGGACCCGACGGCGAGCCGGTTGAGACCCCCTTTGCCGAGAGCGAGTGATACCGATGGATCACGCACAGGAGATGCGGGCTCTCAAAGAGGAGATCGACGCCTGCCTTGATACCAAGTTCAACGAATTCTGTCCCCAGCGCCCCCTGCTCAACGCCATGCGGTACTCTCTTCTGTCCGGCGGAAAGCGCATCCGGGCCATGCTGGTGCTGAAATTCTGCCAGGCCGCGGGAGGGGACGCGGAGGACGCCATGCCCCTTGCCTGCGCCGTGGAGATGCTGCACACGTACTCTCTCATCCACGACGACCTGCCCTGCATGGACGACGACGACCTGCGCCGTGGAAAACCCACCTGTCACGTGGCCTACGGCGAGGCGGTGGCCACCATCGCCGGCGATGCGCTGCAGACGGCGGCCTTCAACACCATCCTGGGGGCCGAACTGCCCCCCGAAGCGGTCCTGAAAGCGGCAAAAGCCCTGGCCGAGGCCGCCGGGGAGATGGGCATGTGCGCCGGACAGCAGCTGGACATGGACGAAAGCCATGAAAAGACGGCGGGGGAGCTTACCGCCATAAACGATCTTAAGACCGGCGCCGTGATCCGGGCCGCCTGCAGGATGGGCGTGATAGCCGCCTGCAGGGAGGACGACGAGGAGATGCTCAAAGCCGCCGACGAGTACGGTCTGTGGCTTGCAAGAGCCTTTCAGCTCCGGGACGACGTGCTGGACGTGATATCGACCCCCGAGGAGCTGGGGAAGAACGTCGGCTCCGACGCCGGCAACGGAAAGACCACGTTCGTGGATCTTATGGGAATCGACGGATGCCGGGAACTGGTGAGAGAATATACCGAAACGGCGAAGAAAGCCCTTGAAGGACGGTTCGCCGACAGCCGGTTCCTTCTCGAGCTGGCGGACAGTCTGGCGGTACGGAAATACTGAAACTTGATAATCTCAAGAATTTTCAATAATTTCCAAAAATACACTTGAATTATGCGCGATTTGTGTATATAATGAATACGCTGTCTCCCCAGGTATGCAGGCGGCCCGGCCGACACGGCGGATATCGCCGCCGCGGGGCAGAATGGTGCGGACAGCCTGACAGCGCCGGGACAGACCCGTTCACGCGCGCATACGGAAATGAGGCAATCCTCCTTGGAACTGCTTGACAGAATAAATATACCGCAGGACCTGCGCTCCCTCGACGCGGGGCAGCTTCAGCAGCTTTGCGGGGAACTGCGGGATGAGATAACTTCCACTGTGGCCAAAAACGGGGGCCATCTGTCCTCCAATCTGGGCATCGTGGAGCTGACCGTGGCGCTGCACCTTGTTTTCGATTCGGAAAAGGACCGGCTTGTGTTCGACGTGGGCCATCAGTGCTACGCCCACAAGCTGCTGACCGGCAGACGGGACAGGTTCGATACTCTGCGCCGGCTTGACGGCATATCCGGATTTCCGAAGCCGGAGGAGAGCGTGCACGACGCGTTTGCCGCGGGCCACGCGTCCTCGTCGATATCGGCGGCTCTCGGCCTTGCCCGGGCGCGTACGCTGACCGGCGGCGACCACAGCGTGGTTGCCGTTATAGGCGACGGCGCCATGACCGGCGGCCTTTTCTACGAGGGACTGGCCGACGCCGGAACCAGCGGCGAGCCCATGGTGGTCGTCCTCAACGACAACGGCATGTCCATCGCGGAAAACGTGGGCGCCATGGCCATGCACCTGGGCAAAATGCGCATGCGCAGCGGATATATAACGCTGAAGCACTGGTATCGCCGCTTGAAGGAGACGGTGCCGGGCTTCGTACACGTATACAACGTGACCCACCGCATGAAGCAGAACCTTAAAGAGCGCATATTCCACTGCAGCATATTCGAGGATATGGGCTTTACCTATATCGGGCCAGTTGACGGCCACGATATCGAGGATATGCGCACCGCTCTTACCATTGCCAGGGATATGGACGCACCGGCCCTTGTGCACGTGATAACGAAAAAGGGCAAGGGCAGAGCGTATACCGAGGAAAATCCCGACGCGTACCACGGCGTTTCCGGCTTTAA
>JAEETR010000128.1 GCA_016286595.1 Oscillospiraceae bacterium
CCCGGCGGGGCTGAGGGGACTTCTCTACACGGGCTCATTCCGGCAGCTTGGTCTGCAGCTGGCGGGCTTTGCCTCCGTAGCGGCCTGGGCAGTGGTCACCATGGGGTGCTTCTTCCTCATCCTCAGGAAAATAGATTTCCTTCGCGCCGACCCGGCCGACGAGCTGGCCGGCCTTGACGTAAGCGAGCACGGTCTTCCCAGCGCCTACGCCGACTTCATGCCCTCCGTGGACAAGTACGCCGAGTTCGGCACCGGCGAGAGCGTGACGGTCGTTACCGGCACCGTGCCGGCGGCGGAGGCGGTGCCCGTCAGACGGGAACCCACCTTCGACGGCCATAAGTTCACCAAGGTGGAGATCATCTTCAAGGAGGAGCGGCTCTACGCCCTCAAGGACGCCATGGCCCGCCTGGGCATCACCGGCATGACCGTGTCCCACGTTATGGGCTACGGCCTGCAGAACGGCCACACCGAGTTCTACCGCGGCGTCGCCGTGGAGACGGACCTGCGGCCCAAGGTGCAGGTGGATATAGTCGTGACCAAGATCCCGGTGCGGGACGTTATAGAGACGGCGAAAAAGGTGCTGTACACCGGCCACATCGGCGACGGCAAGATATTCGTCTACGACGTGGAGAACGTCGTCAGGGTCCGGACCGGTCAGGAGGGCTACGACGCCCTTCAGGATACGGAGTGAGGGTAAGCCATGTGTTCTATATTCGGTTACTGCGGGAGCGTCCCTGATCGGGACGCTCTCGTAGAGAGTTTTCAGAGGACAAAGTCCCGGGGACCCGACGACAGCGCCGTGGTGGATACGGGCGCGGGGGTCCTGGGCTTTCACCGGCTGTCCATCATGGGGCTGACGCCCTCGGGCATGCAGCCCTTTGAGCTGAACGGCAGCTACGTGGTGTGCAACGGGGAACTGTACGGCTTCGAGAAGGAGCGGGAGCGGTTGCGGGAGAAGGGCTATACCTTCAGATCCGACAGCGACTGCGAGATAATCCTGCCCATGTACTTCGAGTACGGCACCGATATGTTCGCCATGCTGGACGCGGAGTTCGCCATGGTCATCTACGACGGCGGGACGGGAGAGTATATCGCCGCCCGGGACCCCATCGGCATCCGGCCCCTCTACTACGGCTTCGACGACGCCGGCACGATCATCTTCGCCAGCGAGGCGAAGAACCTCGTGGGCCTTGCCCGCAGGATAATGCCCTTCCCGCCGGGCTTTTACTACAAAGACGGCGTCTTCATCCGCTACTGCAACGCCGCGCAAGCGGACGCCGTCTGTACCGACGATCTGGAGACGGCCTGCGCCAACATCCGGGAAAAGCTCATCGCCGGCGTGAAAAAGCGCCTGGTCGCCGACGCGAAGGTGGGCTTTCTGCTGTCCGGCGGCCTGGACTCGTCTCTCGTGTGCGCCATCGCCGCCCGGGAGAGCGATAAGCCCATCGAGACCTTCGCCATCGGCATGAGCGAGGACGCCATCGACCTGAAGTACGCGCGACAGGCGGCGGACTTTATCGGCAGCCATCACACCGAGGTATATATGACGCCCGGGGAGGTCATATCAAGCCTTGAGCAGGTCATATATCTGCTGGGGTCCTGGGACATTACCACTATCCGGGCTAGCATGGGCATGTATCTGGTGTGCAAAGCCATCCATGAGAAAACGGACGTGCGCGTCATACTCACCGGCGAGATATCCGACGAGCTTTTCGGGTATAAGTACACCGACTTCGCCCCGTCGCCGGAGGCGTTCCAGGAGGAGGCGGAAAAGCGCATCCGTGAGCTGCATATGTACGACGTGCTGCGGGCGGACCGGTGCATATCCGTGAACTCCCTGGAGGCGAGAGTGCCCTTCGGAGACCTGGATTTCGTGAAGTACGTCATGAGCCTGGACCCGAAGCTGAAGGTGAACAGCTACGGCAAGGGAAAATATCTGCTGCGCCACGCCTTCGAGGGCCTCGGTTATCTGCCGGACGGCATACTGTGGCGGGAGAAGGCGGCCTTCTCCGACGCGGTGGGCCACTCCATGGTGGACTATCTGAAGGAGTACGCCGATAAGGTGTATTCCGACGAAGAGTTTGAGGAAAAACGGCTCAAATACGACTACGCCCGGCCCTTCACCAAGGAATCTCTGCTGTACCGGGAGATATTCGAGAAGTATTACCCCGGTCAGGCGGAGATGATAGTCGATTTCTGGATGCCCAACAGGTCCTGGGAGGGCTGCGACGTGGACGACCTCTCCGCCCGGGTGCTGTCCAACTACGGCGAGAGCGGGAAATAATAAAGTATCGGAGGAAAGATCATGGTCAAGGGTGCTCAGTTATACGAGGGCAAGGCGAAAAAGGTGTTCGCCACAGACGATCCGGAAAAGCTCATAGTGTCCTACAAGGACGACGCCACCGCTTTCAACGGCCTGAAAAAAGGCACCATCAGGGGCAAGGGCGCCATCAACAACACGATGAGCAACGCTCTCATGCGTCTTCTTGAGAGCAAAGGCGTCCCCACACATCTGGTGGGGGAGCTGGACGAGAGGAACACTGTGGTGAAGAGGGTGACGATAATCCCGCTGGAGGTCATCGTGCGCAACGTCTCCGCCGGGTCCTTCGCGAAGAACTACGGCGTGGAGGAGGGGATAGTCTTCCCCGCGCCCACCATCGAGTTTTCGTATAAAAACGACGCGCTGGCGGACCCGCTTATAAACGAGTACCACGCCCTGGCGCTGGGGCTGGCCTCCGCCGGGGAGATCGAGACCATAAAGCGTTACGCCTTCGCTGTCAACGATGAGCTCAAGGCCTTCTGGGCCGGCTGCGGCGTGACGCTGGTGGATTTCAAGCTGGAGTTCGGCAGGCTTGCCGACGGCACCGTAGTCCTGGCCGACGAGATAAGCCCCGACACCTGCCGGCTGTGGGACAGCGCCACCGGGAAGAAGCTGGACAAGGACCGTTTCCGCCGTGACCTGGGAGGCACGGAGGAGGCGTACCGTGAAATTATGGACAGGCTCAAGGCCAATATGGAGGCGATAAAATGAGCAGCTGCGCGATAGTCGGCATCAACTGGGGCGACGAGGGCAAGGGCCGCATGGTGGACCTTCTCACGGAGGATTACGACGTGGTGGTGCGCTATCAGGGCGGCGGCAACGCCGGCCACACCGTGGTCAACGACAAGGGCAAATTCGCCCTTCATCTGCTGCCCTCGGGCATATTCAGGCAGGGCGTGGTCAACGTTCTGGGCAACGGCGTGGCGCTGGACCCGGAGAACCTGTGGACGGAGATGGAGGACGTGCGCTCAAAGGGCGTGGATATAACGCCGGACAGCCTGAAGATAAGCGACAGAGCCTCCCTGCTGCTGCCCTGGCACAGAGAACTTGACGGTCTGGAGGAAGCCCGCCTGGCGGACAGACAGTACGGCTCCACGAAGCAGGGCATAGCCCCCTTCTATTCAGACAAGTATCAGAAAAAGACGGTACTGGCAGGGGAACTGTTCTATCCCGATGAGCTGCGGCGGCACCTCAGGGATATCCTTGAGTGGAAGAACCTGACCCTCACCGGCGTTTACGGGGCTCAGCCCTGCGCCTGGGAGGACGTGGAGAAATGGCTTGACGATTACTGCGAAAAGATAAAGCCCTTCGTGTGCGATACGGGAGCGTTTCTGCGCAAGGCCCGGGATTCGGGCAAAAACATCCTCTTCGAGGCACAGCTGGGGGCGCTGCGGGATCTGGATTTCGGCATCTGCCCCTACACCACCTCCTCCAACACCCTGGCGTCCTACGCGCCCATCGGCTCCGGCCTTCCCTCCATGAAGATCGACCGGGTGATGGGCGTGGTGAAGGCCTACTCAACCTGCGTGGGCGAGGGGCCCTTCGTGGGGGAGATGACCGGCGAGGAGGCCGACAGGCTCCGGGAGGCCGGGGCCGAGTACGGCGCGAAGACGGGCCGGCCCCGCCGGGTAGCGCCCGTGGACCTGGTGGCCACCCGCTACGGCGTGCAGGTGCAGGGCGCCACGAGCATAGCCCTGACGAAGCTGGACGTGCTCAGCTATATGGACGAGATACCGCTGTGCGTCCGGTACGAGGTGAACGGCAGGCAGACCGACGAATTCCCGTTCCCCACGGAGCTTTACGGCGCGAAGGCGGTCATCGAGTATATGCCCGGCTGGAAATGCGACATCTCCGGCGTGCGGCAGTGGGAGGATCTGCCCCCCGCCGCCCGGGACTACGTCACCCGCATAGAGAAGGCTGCGGGCTGCCCCGTGACCCACGTTTCCGTGGGGCCGGAGCGGGACAGCATTATCATAAGAAACGTGAAGTGAGAAGGAGAGAACAGAAATGACAGACCGTTATGAGTCGCCCCTTTCGTCCCGCTACGCCTCCGACTATATGCTCAGGCTTTTTTCCTCCGACACCAGATATCAGACTTGGCGGCGGCTGTGGGTCGCTCTGGCCGAGGAGGAGATGAAGCTGGGCCTTCCCATAACCCCTCAGCAGGTGAAGGAGCTCTCCGAGCACGTCACCGACATAGATTACGAGTGCGTGCGGGAGAGGGAGAGGCAGGTGCGCCATGACGTTATGGCCCACGTGTACACCTACGGAGTGGCGGCGCCCTCGGCGGCGGGCATCATCCATCTGGGGGCCACAAGCTGCTACGTGACGGACAACGCCGACCTCATCATATACCGGGACGCGCTTAAATATCTGCGGACGGAGCTTCTGGGCGTCCTGGCCAATCTCTCCGACTTCGCGTACGAGTACAGATCGACCCCCGTGCTGGGCTATACCCACTATCAGCCGGCCCAGCTTGTCACCGTGGGGAAGCGGGCGGCGCTGTGGCTGCAGGACTTCCTCACCGACTTGAGGGAGATAGATTTCGCCATAGAGAACGTCAAGTTCCTGGGCTGCCGCGGCACCACCGGCACCGAGGCCAGCTTCATGGAGCTTTTCGACGGCGACGAGGACAGAATAGACCGGATGAACGCGGCCCTCGCCGCGGATTTCGGCTTTGAGGAGTGCTTCGACGTGTGCGGCCAGACGTATCCGAGAAAGGTGGACAGCCGCATACTCGACGCCCTTTCGTCAATCGCCCAGAGCTGCTGCAAAATGGCGGTCGACATCCGCCTCATGCAGCACGACAGACAGGTGGAGGAGCCCTTCGAGGACAGTCAGATAGGCTCCTCGGCCATGGCGTACAAGCGAAATCCCATGCGCTGCGAGCGCATATGCTCGCTGGCCCGCTATCTCATGGCCGACGCCGCCAACGCGCCCATGACCGCCTCCGCCCAGTGGCTGGAGCGGACGCTGGACGACTCCGCCAACCGCCGCATCTCCATGCCGGAGGGCTTCCTGTGCGCCGACGCTCTCCTGCGGCTGGCCCGGAACGTGACGAAGGGTCTGCGTGTCAACGGGAAGATGATCGAAAGGTCCCTGCGGGAGTATCTGCCCTTTATCGCCACGGAGAACCTCCTGATGGAGGCCGTCAAGCGGGGCGGCGACCGTCAGCAGATACACGAAATAATAAGAAAATGCTCCATGGCTGCCACCGAGAAGATGAAAAACGGCGAGGAGTGCGATCTTTTGGCCCGTCTCGCGGCGGAGCCCGCCTTCGGCATGACGGAAGCGGAGCTGCGGGAGGTCCTGGATCCCTCCCTGTATATCGGCAGATGCGCCGGACAGGTGGAGCGGTTCCTTGAAAAGGTACGCCCCCTGCTGACCGGCACGCCCTCATCGTCGGCGGATATCGAGATATGAGGGGCGGGGAGCATGGACAGGATACTCGTTCTTGATTTCGGCGGGCAGTACAGCCAGCTCATAGCCCGCAGGGTGCGGGAGCAGCGCGTATACGCCGAGATAGAGCCCTGCGGCGGCATATCTCTGCAGGAGATATTGAGCAGGGGATATTCGGGGATGATATTCACCGGCGGACCCAACAGCGTGTACGATCCCGCCTCGCCCCGCTTTGACAGCGCCGTGCTGGACGCGGGGATACCGATACTGGGTATCTGCTACGGCGCCCAGCTCATCGCGCACATGGCGGGGGGAACGGTGTCCCCCGCGGAAAACGGCAGCGAGTACGGCAGGACTGCGGTGAACGCAGGGGGCGGCGCCCTGTTCAGGGACGTGCCGCCTCAGAGCGTATGCTGGATGAGCCATACCGACTTTATAAGCGCCGTGCCGGCGGGGTTTGAGGTGACGGCCGTCACCGACAAGTGCCCCTGCGCCGCCATGGGTGACGACGAAAGGAAAATATACGCCGTGCAGTTCCATCCGGAGGTGACCCACACCGAGTACGGAAGGCAGATTTTTTCGAATTTCCTCTTCGATATCTGCGGCTGCGTCGGTGACTGGGACCCGGCGGACTTCGCAGAAGGGATCATCGAGGAGTACCGCCGGTCGCTGGCGGGAAAAAAAGTGCTGCTGGCGCTGTCCGGCGGCGTTGACTCCTCCGTGGCCGCGCTGATGCTCCACAGGGCCGTCGGCCGGAACCTCACCTGCGTTTTCGTGGACCACGGGCTCCTTCGAAAGGACGAGGGCGACTTCGTGGAGGACACCTTCCGCCGCATCTTCGGCGTGAACCTCATCCGGGTGAACGCCGGGGACCGGTTCCTGGGGAAGCTGGCGGGCATCACCGACCCGGAAAGAAAGAGAAAGATCATCGGCGAGGAGTTCATCCGGGTCTTCGAGGAGCAGGCCGGGAGGATAGGCCGCGTCCACGCCCTCGCCCAGGGCACCATATACCCCGACGTTATAGAGAGCGGGAAGGGCGCGTCGGCGGTGATAAAAAGCCACCACAACGTGGGCGGTCTGCCCGACGTGATATCCTTCGACCGGCTCATAGAGCCCCTGCGGGACCTGTTCAAGGACGAGGTCAGAGCCGTGGGCTCCATGCTGGGGCTCCCGCCGGAGCTGGTATGGCGCCAGCCCTTCCCGGGGCCGGGCCTGGCGGTGCGCATCATGGGGGAGATAACCCCGGAAAAGGTGCGGATACTGCAGGAGGCGGACGCTATATTCCGTCAGGAGGTGGAGGGCGCGGGCCTGGACCGCGGCCCGGACCAGTATTTCGCCGTACTTACCGACACGCGCAGCGTGGGCGTCATGGGCGACGCCCGGACCTACGGCTATACGGCCGCTCTGCGGGCCGTGTCCACCGACGACTTCATGACGGCGGAGTGGACGAGACTGCCCTATGACGTGCTTGAGAGGGCCAGCCGCAGGATAACCAACGAGGTTCCCGGCATTTCCAGAGTCGTTTACGATATTTCATCCAAGCCTCCGGCAACGGTGGAGTGGGAGTGAGGAGACGGTGATATGACGAAGTACATTTTCGTGACAGGCGGCGTGGTATCCGGTCTGGGCAAGGGCATAACGGCGGCCTCGCTGGGGCGCCTTCTCAAGGCCCGCGGCCTGAAGGTGGCCGCCCAGAAGCTGGACCCGTACATAAACGTGGACCCCGGCACCATGAGCCCGTATCAGCACGGGGAGGTCTACGTGACGGAGGACGGCGCGGAGACGGACCTTGACCTGGGCCACTACGAGCGGTTCATAGACGAGGACCTGAACAAGTACTCCAACCTGACCACCGGCAAGGTCTACTGGAACGTGCTCAACAAGGAGCGCCGGGGGGAGTACCTCGGCTCCACGGTGCAGGTCATCCCCCACATCACCAACGAGATAAAGGAATTCGTTTACAGCGTGGGGAAAAAGACCGGCGCCGACGTGGTCATCACGGAGATAGGCGGCACCATCGGAGATATCGAGTCCCAGCCCTTCATAGAGGCGGTCAGACAGATATCCCTGGAGGTGGGCCGGGAGAACAGCCTTTTCATACACGTGACGCTGGTGCCCTATCTGCAGGGCTCGGGGGAGCACAAGTCAAAGCCCACACAGCATTCCGTCAAGGAACTGCAGGGGATGGGCGTGAACCCCAACATAATCGTCCTGCGGTGCGACGAGCCCCTGGAGGAGTCAATATTCCAGAAGATAGCCCTTTTCTGCAACGTCAGGAGCGACTGCGTCATAGAGAACGTCACCCTGCCCAATCTCTACGAGGCGCCGCTGATGCTGGAAAAGTCGGAGTTTTCCCGGGTGGTATGCCGGGAGCTGAGCATAAACGCGCCGGAGCCCGACCTGACGGAGTGGGAGGAGATGGTAAGGCGCATAAACGGCGCCCGTTCCCACTGCGTGGAGATAGGTCTCGTGGGAAAGTACGTGGGACTGCACGACGCGTATCTTTCCGTGGCGGAGGCGCTGCACCACGCCGGGTACTGCTTCAACGTGCACGTGAACATCCGCTGGATAGATTCCGAGGATATCCGCGAGGACACGGCGGACGATATCCTGTCCGGCCTTGACGGCATCATCGTCCCCGGCGGCTTCGGCAGCAGGGGCGCGGAGGGCATGATACTGTCCGCAAAGTACGCAAGGGAGAATGGGGTGCCCTATTTCGGGATATGTCTGGGTATGCAGATAGCCGTCATAGAGTTCGCCAGGAACGTGGCCGGGATACCGGACGCCAACTCCGGCGAGTTCGACGAGCAGTGCAGAAACAAGGTCATCGACTTCATGCCCGGTCAGAGCGACGACGTCGACAAGGGCGGCACCCTGCGCCTGGGGGCGTATCCCTGTGTGATAGCGCCGGGCACCGTCATGGAAAAATGCTACGGCGCTTCCGAGATAAGCGAGCGCCACCGCCACCGCTATGAGTTCAACAACGATTACCGGGAAAGGCTGTCCGCCGCCGGACTCACGCTCAGCGGCATGTCGCCGGACGGCAGGCTCGTGGAGACGGTGGAGCTGACGCGGCGGCCCTTCTTCGTGGGCGTTCAGTACCACCCGGAGTTCAAGAGCCGGCCCAACAGGCCCCATCCCCTGTTCCGGGGCTTCATCGGCGCCGCCATCGCCAGGTCAAAGGAGTGAACGTATGCACTTTACGAAAATGCACGGTCTGGGAAACGACTACCTGTATGTCTACGGGGACGTTCCCGGCAATATAGAGGAGCTGTCGAAAAAACTGTCCGACCGCCATTTCGGCGCCGGGTCCGACGGGATGATATACATATCCCCCTCCGCCGTGGCCGACTTCAAAATGCGCATCTTCAACGCCGACGGCAGCGAGGCGATGATGTGCGGCAACGGCATCCGCTGCGTGGGGAAGTACGTCTACGACAAGGGCTATACCGACAGGACACGGCTGACGGTGGAGACGCTGTCGGGCGTCAAGCGGCTTGAGATGAGGGTGGCCGCCGGGAAGGTCAGGAGCGTGACGGTGGACATGGGCACCGCCTCCGTGGGCGGCGAGATGACCGTAGACGCGGCCGGTCAGAGCGTGACCGGCACGGCCGTGTCGGTGGGAAATCCCCATTTCGTGATCTTTACCGACGACGCCGAGGCCGTACCGCTGACGCAGCTCGGCCCCGTTATAGAGAAGAACGGGGCGTTCCCCGGCGGGGTGAACGTGGAGTTCGTGCAGCCCGTGGGGGAGGACACGCTGCGCATGCGGGTGTGGGAGCGGGGCAGCGGCGTGACCATGGCCTGCGGCACCGGCGCCTGCGCCAGCGCCGCCGCCGCCGTGAGCAGGGGACTGTGCCGTCCCGGACGGACGGTTTCGGTGATCCTTGACGGCGGTACTTTGAAGATCACCGTTGACGAGGAGGGCAGAGTGCTGATGACCGGCCCTGCCGAGAGCATATACGAGGGGGAGACAGACCTGTGATAAAGCTCAACACCCATTACGCGGATCTTAAGGATTCGTATCTGTTCTACAATATCGCCCAGAAGACGAAAGCCTATCTGGAGGCCAATCCCGGAAAGCGCCTATACCGCATGGGCATAGGCGACGTGTCTCTGCCGCTGTGCGGCGCCGTGATAAAGGCTCTTCACGAGGCGGTGGACGACCAGGCCGACAAGGAGCGCTTCCACGGCTATATGCCGGAGCCCGGCGCGCCGTTTCTGCGCCGTGCCATAGCGGAGCATTACAGGGCCCGGGGCATAGACCTCGGCGACGGGGAGGTGTTCGTCTCCAGCGGCGCCAGCGACGAGCTGGGGGACATCCTCGACCTGTTCGACAGGGACAGCAGCGCCCTCGTGATTGAGCCTGCCTATCCCGCCTACGTGGACGCCAACGTTATGGCCGGCAGAAGGATAGTCCATCTCCCCTCCGGCGCTGACGACGATTTCCTGCCGGAGCCCTGTGAGCAGGCCCGGGCGGACATCATCTACATCTGTTCCCCCAACAATCCCACCGGGGCCGTTTTCGGCAGGGAGCAGCTGCAGAGATGGGTGGATTTCGCCAACGAAAACGGTTCGATCATACTCTTCGACGCGGCCTACGAGGCGTTCATCGAGGATGAGACGCTGCCCCACAGTATTTTCGAGATGAAGGGCGCGAAGACCTGCGCCATCGAGATATGCTCCCTTTCAAAGACCGCCGGGTTCACCGGCACCCGCCTGGGCTACACCGTCATACCCGCGGCGCTGAAGCGGGGCGGCATGAGCCTGAACGACATGTGGGTGAGGAACCGTACCACCAAGACCAACGGCGTTTCCTACATCATACAGAGAGGCGGCGCCGCCGTGTTCACACCGGAGGGACAGCGGCAGATACGGGAGAATATAAGCTTCTACAAGGAAAACGCCCGTATACTCACCGAAGCCCTGGACCGGCTGGGTATCTGGTACTGCGGCGGGAAGAACGCGCCGTATATCTGGCTGAAGTGTCCGGAGGGCATGGGCAGCTGGGAGTTTTTCGACAGACTTCTGACGGAGATACAGGTTGTCGGCACCCCGGGAGAGGGCTTCGGGGAGTGCGGCGAGGGCTTTTTCCGGTTCTCCACCTTCGGCAGCCGGGAGGATACGTTGGAGGCGGCCCGCAGACTTACCGCGCTTCTGTCGAAATAAGGCCGGCGATAAAGAAAAACGCAGTCCGTAAAGGACTGCGTTTTTTTCGTTTCCGCCGGGGGCGTCTCACTCCTCCGGCAGCTCAATATCGTACATCACAAGAGCGTGATTTGTGCGGATGAGCTCGTTTTTCACCGTGTTGCCGGTGGATTTGTCCACGGTGCGGCGATAAACCTGCCCGCACCGGTATATCCCGTCATCCTCCCTGACGAAGCGCTCGTTTTCGGCGCTGATATGATAGGACCAGGGAAGGGGGCCGTCGGCGCGGAGCTCGCCGCACAGATACTCGTCCGTGACGAATACGATCAGCTGGAAGGTCATATCGGTGGGGTTGTAAAACCGGTAATCAAGATAATTGTAGAAGATGGACGTGCCGGTGCCGAAGGGTACCTGCCGGTTGAAATCCGGGAACAGGTCATAACCGTCGTGATGGTGGTGCTCCGTTATCTCCAGAGGGGAGTGCAGCACCATCCAGTGGCTGAGATTGGTGAACTGGCACATCCCTCCGCCCATACCGGCTCTCGTGGAGCCGTTTGCTATGGTGAGCCCGTCCCGGTACCCCTTTTTCGCGGTGGTGGAGCCCACCAGCCGCCAGAAGGAGAAGGTCTCGCCGGGCCTTATGAGCACGGTATCCACCTTCGGCGCGGCGATGGCGAGATTGACGGCCTTGTTGTTCTGCAGTTCCATGTCCACGCTGCCCAGCCTGCGCCGGATAAGGGAGTTGTGGGAATATACGAGGACCGGGAGCCGCTCCGCCTGCTTCGACGAGGCGAACTTTTTTCCGGACAGAGCGTCGGATATATCGCGCTTTATTATCTGCCTGGCGACCGACAGTTTGTAGGCCGCCGGTGATATTTCACAGAAAAGTTTTCGTGCCATAGTGCCCTCCTGTCAGCGCTGCGCTCTCAAGGCGTGATGCCGGGCTGGCCGTCGAGAGCGCGCAGGGGAAGACCCTCCCCCGGTATGCCGAAGAAGCGCTCCAGCACCTCCCGCAGGTCGTCGGTATCCCGCAGCTCCCGGTCGACGCTCTGCCCGGCGGAGCGCAGGCAGAACCGCTTTCCTCTTATCCACGCGCTGCCGTCCTCAAGACGGAGATTTACGTTGAGAACGCTGCGGAAAGAGCTGTCCGGCCGCTGGGAGACGTAGTAGTTAAGGGGGATGAGATCCACGTTCGGCGCGGGCACGTCGCTGTAGAGCATGACCTTTCTGGCCGTGCCGTCGTCGTCCACCCTTTCAAGACAGCGGTAATCGCCGTCACCGACCACCCGGTAGCCGTGGCTGAGGCTGCCGCCGTATTTCACGCAGCCGTCCGGCACAGGACCTCCGTAGCCCACGTCGCAGAAGTATTTTTCGCCGTCGATGACGCACACCACGGCGCAGTGGGCCGGGGGCGGCACGAAATCCCGCAGGAGATGCACCGTCACAATATACGCGTCGAAGCCGAGGGCTCGCAGAAAGGCCAGCATCAGGCTGTTGAGCTCGAAGCAGTAGCCGCCCCGCCGCCGCCGGACTATCTTGTCGAAGAGGTCCTCCACGGAAAGGGAGGGGACGTCGCCCCGGCCCCAGCAGTCCATGGCCTCAAAGGGAACGTGGGTCAGCTGGGCGTGGATGAGCCTGTCAAGCCACTGCACAGTGGGTTCCGGCCTGGCGCCGGGAAGACCGATGCGCTCCAGATAGGCTCCGGCGTCGGGCAAAGGGGCGCAGAGTTCTTCGTACATAAAACGGGCCTCCTTTCGATGAGGTAAAGGCGTCTATTCTATGGCCTTGAGGGAGTCGGCCATGTCTATCTTCTCCAGCTTGAAATACAGAATGAACGTGACCGCCCCCGCGAACACGAAGGTCAGCGCCACCGCCAGCACGTAGCTCAGGGGCGCGGCGCGGCAGCCGAAATAGAAGCTGCTTATCTTCACCTGACTCATGACGTACACCAGCAGGGCGTAGCCCATGGGCAGCCCGGCCAGGGCGCTTACGCCCGTGAGCACCATGTTCTCCCGGAATACGTAGTCCGCCGTCTCCCGTGGGTAGAAGCCCAGCACCTTGAGGGTGGCTATCTCCCGCCTGCGCTCGTTAATGGTGATGTTGGTCAGGTTGTAAAGCACGATGAACGCCAGCGCCCCGGCGCACACCAGCACGATGAGCACGATGTAATTCATGCTTGACAGCATGTTTCCCACCCGCTCCCTCATATCGTTCAGCACGCTGACCGCGGCGACGTTCCCGTCGCCCAGTATCGACGCTGCGGCGGCGTGCCCGTTCATGCCCCCGGCAAGTTTCAAATAGGCGGTTTTGATCTCCGGCGGGGCGCCCAGCCGTTCCCGGAAGGTGTCGGCGCGGATGAAGGCGTAGTCGTAGATGTAGTTGTCGAAGACGCCCGCCACGGTGAGCGTGACCTCCCGCAGCCCGGAGGTGCGAAGGGTGATCGCGTCGCCGGTCTTTATCCCGCAGTCCGCGGCAAGGCGGTGGTTGATGACGGTCTGCCCCGGCTCCGGCCATGGGACGCTCTCACCGCCGGCGTGCAGGTCCACGAAGCCCTCCGGCTCCTCGTCGAACACCACGGCGTTGACGCTCACGGTCCTGCCCGGCACGGTCAGGTCCATGGCGCCGACGTGAAGGAACGCGGCTGAGTCCAGAACGTCGGCGTGGGCGGCGAGAAACTCTTCTTCGTCCGCCGGGGTCAGAGGCTCCGTGAAGGTCACGGAGCAGTCGTAGGTCTCGATCTCATCGTACTGATAGTCCGCTATGTGCTGCACGGAGTCCCGTATGCCGAATCCGGCCAGCAGCAGCGCCGTGCAGCCGCCAACGCCCAGTATCATCATGAACATCCGCTTTTTGTAGCGGAGGATATTGCGGACGGAGACCTTGTGGAGAAATTTCAGTCTGTTCCAGATGAAGGTCATCCGCTCCATGAGGATGCGCCTGCCCGCGGGGGGCGACTTGGGGCGGATGAGTTCCGCCGCCGACTCCTTCAGATCCCGGCGGCACACGAGATACGTTGCCCCCATGGAGCACAGCAGGAACAGCGCCGTACACCCGGCGAAGAGCTTCCAGTCCAGAACGAAGGCGATGGGGCGCTCGATGGAATACATTATCCGGTACACGTTCCACAGTGCCATCGGCATATAGCGGGACCCCAGCAGAAAGCCCGTCACGCACCCCAGCACGGAGGCGCTGCCGGCGTAGAACAGATACTGCCCGACTATGGCGCCGCCGCCGTAGCCCAGGGCCTTGAGCACGCCGTTCTGGGTGCGCTGTTCGTCCACCATGCGGGTCATGGTGGTTATGCACACCAGCGCTGCCACAAGGAAGAAGAAGAGGGGGAATACACGGGATACGCCCCTGACGATGCCCATGTCGTTGTCCAGGGTGGCGCAGCCCACGTTGGCGGTGCGGTCCAGCACGTAGGTGGAGGGTTCCTCCAGCTCGCCGAGCTTTTCCGCGGCGTCGTCGATCTTGCGCTGGGCGTCCTCCAGCTCTTGCTCGGCCTCGGCGAATTTCTCTTCCGCCTCGGCCCGGGCGTCCTCGTATTCGGCAAGACCGTCGGCGTATTCCTTTTCACCGTCCTCCAGTTCCCGCTGGGCGTCCTCAAGTTCAAGCTCCGCCCGGGAGATGGCGTCTTCCGCCTCTTTCTTGCTCTTTTTATACTCCGATTCTCCGGCGTTCAGCCGGGATTCGGAGGCGGTTATTTCGGCTTCCGCCTCCGCAAAGGCGGCGTCCGCCGCCGTTATCGCGTCTTCAAGCTGCGCGGCGCCCTCGTCGTACCGGGCCTGCGCCTCGTCAAGCTCCGCCGCCAGCGCGGTCAGCGCCTCCTCGTTCAGAGGCATGCCCAGCTGCTGCCGGGCCGCGGCCCAGGCCGCGCAGAACGACTCCGCCGTCATGCCAACAGAATTGAGGGCACCCTGGGCGGCGGCGGTGAGCACGGGATCGTCGTCCCGGGACAGGTCCTCCGCCAGCTCGTCCGGCGAGGCGTAGGAATAACCGAGGCCCGCGCCGTTTATCCACGCCGTAAGGCCCGCCGCCGCGTCGTAAAGGGCGCGGCACTGTTCAAGCTGCGACCGTCCCGCCGCAAGCTGCGCTTCAGCCTCCTTCAGCTCCGCCCGGGCCTCGGCATAGCCCCGTTCGGCCTCTTCGCGCCGGGATGCCAGCCGGGCCCTGCCGTTTTCCAGCTCCGCCCAGCCGTCGTCCAACTCCCGGCGGGCGTCGGCGAAGCGCTTTTCGGCCTCCGCTTTGCTGTTCGTCAGCTCCTCTTTTCCGTCGGAGAGTTCTTCCCAGCCGTCGTCAAGCTCCCGGCGGGCATCCTCCAGCCGTACGCGGGCGTCCTCCAGCTCCTTTTCGGCGTCGGCCCGTTCTTTCAGATACGTCTCGCGGCCGTCGTCCAGCTCCTTCTGAGCGTCCGCGATCTCGGACAGGGCGTCATCCCTGAGACCGTTGTACCGGTCTGCCGCCCGCCGCTCCAGCAGGGCGCTGACGGCGCTCTCCATACCGTCCACGGCCGCCTCGTACTCGTCGGAGTAGAGAGCGCCGCCCTCCGTCAGGGAGAGATATATCTCGGTATAATACTCCGTGTCGAAGCCCTCGGGGAGCATGCACACGAAGCCCGACAGACGTCCCCGGCCCAGAGCGGTGGTGCCCCGCTCGAAATTCACGTAATAGGGGGCGTTGACCAGCCCCACCACCGTGTATGCGTCGCAGGCGAACGTGTCGAACACGTCCTGTCCGTTGTCCTCGGACAGGGTGAGCAGGGCGCCGATGCTGTCCTCGCCGAAGAAGGAGGCGTCCAGCACGCACTCGTTTTCCGCCTGAGGCATACGCCCTGCCACGAGGTCGACGAGGTCGATGCCCTCGGTCAGCGTGTGGGCGCGGAGCACTGCGTCGCCGCCGGCGCCGCCGCACAGGAAATCCGCGCTGACGGAACCCGCCGCCGTATCTACGCCCTCCAACTCGGCAAAGGCGGAGACGTCCTCCTCCGTAAGCCCCAGAGTGCTGATGAGGCGCAGGTCGTAGAGCTTCAGCTCGTCGAAATACCGGTCGGCGGTCCTGAGCATGGAGTCGGTGGAGATGCGCAGTCCGGCGAAAAAACCGACGCCCAGCGCGATTATGGCGAATATGGCCAGATACCGCCCCAGCGTGCTTCTTATCTCACGCAGGACGGACAGACCCAGTACCGAAGATTTTCTCAGCTTTACCATTCTATCTGCTCAACGCTCACCGGGTGCTCGTTTTCGTACTGCTCGGCCACGGTGCCGCTCCTTATGCGCACGACCCGGTCCGCCATGGCGGTCAGGGCGCTGTTGTGGGTGATGATTATAACGGTCATGCCCGTGCTGCGGGCTGTATCCTGCAGAAGTTTCAGTATCTGTTTGCCGGTGACGTAGTCAAGGGCTCCGGTGGGCTCGTCGCACAGAAGAAGCTTCGGATTTTTCGCCAGCGCCCGGGCGATGGCCACCCGCTGCTGCTCGCCGCCGGACAGCTGAGAGGGAAAATTCAGCGCCCGGTCCCGCAGACCCACCTGGTCTATCACGGCCATGGGGTCCAGGGGCTCGCGGCATATCTGCGTGGCCAGCTCCACGTTTTCGATGGCCGTCAGGTTCTGTATGAGATTGTAGAACTGAAACACGAACCCCACGTCGTACCGGCGGTAGGAGGCCAGCTCCCGCCGGGAGAAGGAGGATACCTCCGCGCCGTCCAGCAGCACCTGACCGGAGGTGAGCCGATCCATGCCGCCCAGAATGTTCAGCAGCGTGGTCTTGCCGGCGCCGGAGGGACCCACGATGACGCAGATCTCCCCCTTTTTGATGGTGAAGTTCACGTCGTGCAGGGCCTCGATGCTGACCTCGCCCATTTTGTATACTTTTTTCACGTTCCGGAATTCAACGAAACGCGCGGGATCTGTTTTTTCCATCGGAGACAGTCCTTTCGGGATCGGATACTTACATTGTATAAGCTGGCGGCGAAAAGGTCAATCGTTTTGCGACGGTACCTGGCGGCGGTGATCCCGGCACGAAAAAAGAGCACCCCGCCGCGTGATGCGGCGGGGTGCTCCGTACGTTTGGTTACAGCCGGTCCGTCAGACCACCGTGAGGGTGGCCTCGGCAGAGACCAGCTTGGTGCCCTCGGCGTCCCAGATCTGGCAGCGGTATCTGTTGCCGCTGCGGTCCGCGGTGGCGGGGATGGTCAGAGTGGCGGTCTTGTTGCCCTCGGCGGGGGAGTTGGCCCACTTGCCGCGGGCAGTGTCGTAGTACTGCCACTGATAGGTTACCGCGCCGGTGGCGGTCACGGTGAAGGTGACCGTGTCGCCCTCGGCAGCCGTCACGTCCTCGGGCTGGCCGGTGATGGCGAACACCACGTTTTCAGTCACCGTGAGGGTGGCCTCGGCGGAGGTCAGCTTGTTGCCCTCGGCGTCCCAGATCTGGCAGCGGTATCTGTTGCCGCTGCGGTCCGCGGTGGCGGGGGTGGTCAGAGTGGCGGTCTTGTTGCCCTCGGCGGGGGAGTTGGCCCACTTGCCGCGGGCAGTGTC
>JAEETR010000129.1 GCA_016286595.1 Oscillospiraceae bacterium
ATCTGGTGGTGCCCATAGACGAGGATGAATTTAGCCCCGTGTCGGTCATCGGGCTGACCGGCGACGAGGCCCTGGGTGACTACGCCCGGCGGGAGGGCGTGTCCCTCCTGTTCGCGGAGACAGCTCTCGACTACGAGGCGCTGGGCATTGCCGGGGCGGGCATACGCTTTGAAAGCGCCACCCCCCACGAGATGACCATTTATTTCGAGGGCGACCGCACCGGCGGCCCTGCCGCCCCCACCGAGACCACATGCACCCTTATCATCGTGCCCTGGTCCCCCGAGGCGGGTGGAGAGGCCACCGAGAGGTACGAGCTTCCCATCACCCTTTCCGAGGGCGGCAGCCGGCTGCTGGGTCACTACTCCCCCGCCGATGCTCTGGCCGTCCCCGGCATTGAGCTGGGCGAGCTGGAGCTGGCGCAGACGCCCCTGGGTATCAGCATGCGCCTTAGCATGACCGTCCTGGACGAAGAGGCGGCGGAGGGGCTCCTTACAATGCGGCTGAAGGGCGTGGTGTTCCACGGCAGCGGCGGTTTCTTCCCCGGCGAGGGACAGGCTGTCTTCAGTCAGGGACAGGGCGAGCCCGGCGACAGGCCGGTAATCCAGTTCCTTGATGAGAACAAGAACGTCATCACCGAGGTGGTGTTTGACAAAATCGGATAACCCGGAAAAAGAAAAACGCAGGTGCTTTCGCACCTGCGTTTTTTGTTTAATCTCACTCTCCCCGGTCGTAGCGCATTATTATGGCCGCCACCTGGGCGCGGGTAGCCGTAAACTGGGGCACGATGGTGGTGTCCGTCATGCCGATGATGAGTCCCCGGGCATTGGCCCAGCGCACCTCGGTTATGGCCCAGTCGGCGATAAGGTCCACGTCCTCATACTGCTCCAGGTCGGAAAGGACGCTGACATCCTCGCCCCGGTAGGCCGCGTAGCGGTATATTATGGTGGCTATCTGCTCTCTTGTGATGTCGTTGTTCGGGCCGAAGGTGTTTTCGTCGTAGCCCTTGACGATGCCGTTGTTGTTGGCCCAGGCCACCGCGGGAACGTACCAGTCCTCCGTCAGGTCCTTGAAGGTGGCGGGGGGTGAATCCGGCCGCCCGGACAGGACCCACAGGGCGTACACGAGGGTGGCGCGGCTGGTGTACTCGTCGGGGCGGAAGGTGAGCTCTCCGGCGTCGTAATACAGGGAATTGTCGTAGATATATTTTACGTAGGGGTTGAACCAGCTGTCCGCGTTCACGTCAAGATAGCGGGTTATTGGCATCGTCACGTCTCCGATCAGGGCATAGAGCCCGCTGACCAGGCACACGGCCCCGCTCTCGGAGCCGAAGGTCACGTCGGAGTTCTCGGCCACCACGTATCTCTCCCCGGCGGTCATGGCGCCGCCCGGCACCTCCTCGCCGGTGCTCACGTTCACCACCGTGCCCCGGTTGACCGTGATGGCCGCGTAACCGGACAGCATGATGACGCCGGCGCCGGTCAGGGCCCTTACGGCGGCGCCGCTGCCCAGCTCCAAGCGGTCGTAGCCGGAGGCGAAACGCAGATCGTCAAGACCGGCCATTGCCCCGGCCGCTTTTGCCGCGCTCTCGTCCAGCTTCGAGGATACGCGTTCCTCCATGGCGGCGATCTTCCCTTCCCCGGCCTCCGTGACGCCGGGGACGTAGGTACCCTCGATATAGGCAAGGGAAACAAGCGGGTCGGACGCGCTGCCCGCGTTCCCCGCCGCCGCCGATGTCAGGCACACCAGGAAGGCCGATATCAAGATTACGGAAACGAGTTTTTTCATGGCTATATTGTAGCACGGGCGCGCCGTAAGCGCAACCGAGTAATTATTGGCCCTTCGCGCACCGATTTCGGTGCGTCCCTATCTGTATGATAGTTCTGCTGAGACTGCGGACTAAAAATCTGCATCGTCCGGAGCCATCCGCAGGCCACACCCGTCTATAGTTTTGCGGGAACGCGATAATCAATACGAGAGGGGTACTACAAATGGCCAACGCAATCGAGAAAAAGCTGCTGGAGATGTACGGGGAGATCGGCATGGGCGCGTGCGATATCTGCCGGCGGTGCAGGGAGGAAAATCCCGGTCTCTATCCCCGGGCGGTGGGCTGCTGGTTCGTGGGGGACGAGTTCGAGCGTCAGGAGAAGCGGGTGCTTTTCATCGGGAAGAACGCCCGGGGCGCCCCCGCCGAGGATTATGAGGAGAACAGGAACGGCGCGCCTTTTCTCAATGAGTTCCGCCACGCGAGGCGCGACCTGTGGGACAGGAGCTGGGCTTACTGGAGCTACACGAGGGCCGTGTGCGAAAACCTCTTCGGCGACACGGGCTTCGAGGCCGCGGCCTTCACCAACATGGTCAAGTGCAACGGCTCCGACACGCGGGACACCACCACCGACTCCATGCGGGAGTGCTGCATTGCCGAGCTTGGCGTCATAAAACGGGAAATCGAGATAATCCGCCCCACCCACGTGGTCTGCATTACGGGCGCGGACTACGATTACCGGCTTACAAATCTCTTTGACGGTCTTGCGTGTACGAATGCCGTGAGCGTGGCCGTGGGCAGCAAAACGATGCCGTGGGCGGAGTTTGACGCCGTGTCCGGCAGGCGCGAAATAAAAGTTCTGCGCGTGGGCCACCCGGAGAGAAAGAAAAAGGAGCCCTACGTGGCAGCCGTCACGCAGTGGCTTAAGAAAAACTGACCGGGGCGCGGCGGTGATTGATATTTAGGGCGCCGTGTGGTAATATTTCAGTGTACGAACGCTATGCGCCGGCACTGGAGGAAAACCGTATGGACTGGCTTGAAATAACCCTGAACGCCGCACCGGAGGAGCTGGCCGGTCTCACAGACAGGCTCACCGGTCTGGGGGTGGAGGGTATAATCACCGAGGACGCCGCCGTTTATCAGGAGTTCCTCGAAAACAACCGCCAGTACTGGGACTACGTGG
>JAEETR010000011.1 GCA_016286595.1 Oscillospiraceae bacterium
CTCGTAGGCCACGTTCACGGGGTGCTTGAGGGGAAGGTTCCAGATGGGGAAGGTCTCGAATTTAGCGTAACCGGCGGGGATGCCCCGTTTCCGGTCGTGATAGAGCTGGCTCAGGCAGGTGGCCATCTTGCCGCTGCCGGGGCCGGGAGCGGTGACCACCACCAGGGGCCGGGTGGTCTCTATGTAATCGTTGAGGCCGTAGCCGTTGTCGGAAACTATCGTCTCGATGTTGCCGGGATAGCCCTCGATGGGGTAGTGGCGGTAGACGGTGACGCCCAGATTTTCCAGCCGCTTCTGGAAAGCGGCGGCGGCGCTCTGACCGCTGTACTGGGCTATGACCACGCTGCCCACGTACAGTCCGAACTCGCGGAATGCGTCTATGAGCCGCAGCACGTCCAGATCGTAGGTGATGCCGTAGTCGCCCCGGACCTTGTTCTTTTCGATGTCGGAGGCGTTGATGACGATGACGATCTCGGCCTTGTCCTTCAGCTCCAGCAGCATCTGCATTTTGCTGTTGGGCTCGAAGCCGGGCAGCACCCGGGAGGCGTGGTAGTCGTCGAAGAGTTTGCCGCCGAACTCCAGATACAGCTTGCCGCCGAATTTATCGATACGCCTGCGTATCTGTTCAGACTGGAGCTTGAGGTATTTCTCGTTATCAAATCCCACTTTCACAGCGATGCCCTCTTTCCGCGGGTGGACCCCACAGTCATATATTTTACATTTTCCGACGGCTTTTCGTCAACACAAAAATACGCTTTGCGCTGGGTTTCGGAGAAAACGGACCGTTATTTTTCCTTTGCCGTCAGCCACCAGTGATAGGAGTTGGTGCGGTTCCTGTCGTATGCGTGGGAGGACTGGAACAGCACCCGCTCGCCCCGGCGGTCGGATACGAGGAGCGTGTTCGAGTAGGCTCCGTGACCCGCGGTGCGCAGCTTCAGGTACGTGCCATCGTCCCACGTTACGCCGTCGCCGGAGCAGTAGACGATAATGTGGCCGGACTTCGCCTCCTCGCCGTAATGGCCGCTGCGGCCGAACATGAAGAAGGCGTTTTTGTACCGCACAAGCTGCATATTCCTGATGCGCTTTGCAAAGTACGCCGTGCCATTCTCACCCCAGGTCACACCGCCGTCCCGGCTGACGGCGTAGTCCTGGTGATATTCGTCCTCGCCCTTGAGATAGGTATAGGCGATGATGGAGCCGTCCTCCCGCCGCTCAAAGGTGCCGTAGAAGCGGTAGGAGTCCTCGGAACGGTAGAACGGCAGTTGGGACAGCACGGAAAAGCTCTCCCCGTTGTCGGAGCTTACCAGCATATAGTACTCTCCCACAGATTTTGACGGACTGCCGCCCTTCTGGATGAGCACGTATATTCTGCCGTCATACACGTGGGCGTCATAGACGCGGCCGCGGAAGTCACACAGTTTTTTCGCCGCCGTCCACGTGTCGCCCCCGTCATGGGAGCGTATCACCGTGGGGACGCCGAAGGGCTCCCACGCCGCCCCGTTGGAGTCCGTCAGCTCGCAAAGGAGCATGAAGGCCACGATATCGCCGTTTGGCGCGCCGACGGCCTTTTCGCACATGGCGGTGGTGCCTGTCTGCAGGTCGTCGAGGGTTTTCGAGTAGGGAAGAGGTCGGGCGTCATCCCAAGTATCGCCGCCGTCAAAGCTGCGGCGATACTCCATCCAACCGTCGCCGGAATGGCCGTCCAGCGGGACGCCGTTACAGTTTGGGAAGAAGCAGATTATCCTTCCCGGACCCCAGGAGGCCATGGCCTGTCCCTGATGGCCGGTGCGCCGCTGGGCGGAGTGGTCGGCGAAAAGCTCGCCGCCCTCGGGCCCGATCTCATATATAAATCTTTTGTTTTCGTACAGTTTCATGGCTGTTCTCCGCAAAAAGCCCCCTTTCGGGGGCTTTTTCGTTGTCAGTTGATGAAATCCCTGCCGCCCCACTCCACAACGGTGAAGCCGGCTCTCTCCGGCGCCGTAAGCGCCTGCGGGGGAACGTCCACGGGCCCGTCAAGCCCCTGCCACGCCATGAAAACGCGGATTACCGTGTCCGGCTCCGGCGTCA
>JAEETR010000130.1 GCA_016286595.1 Oscillospiraceae bacterium
GGCACGTCGCTCATGCCGGATATCTCCACGGGCGTGGACGGTCCTGCCTCGGTGACCCGCTCGCCCTTGTCGTTTATCATCGTTCTGGCGCGGCCCACGGCAGTGCCGGCGATGATGATATCGCCCTGACGCAGGGTGCCGTTCTGCACGAGGACGGTCATTATGGGGCCGCGGCCCTTGTCTATCCTGGCCTCGATGACCACGCCGCGGGCTATGCGGTTGGGATTGGCCTTCAGCTCCTGGATCTCGGCGAAGAGCACCAGATTTTCAAGAAGGTCGTTTATGCCCTGGCCGGTCTTGGCGGACACGGGCACCACTATGGTGTCGCCGCCCCACTCCTCGGGCACCAGATCGTACTCGGTGAGCTGCTGCTTTACACGCTCGGGGTTGGCGCCGGGCATATCCATCTTGTTGATGGCCACCACTATGGGGACGCCCGCAGCCTTGGCGTGGTTGATGGACTCTATCGTCTGGGGCATGATGCCGTCGTTGGCGGCCACCACCAGGATGGCGATATCCGTGGCCATGGCGCCGCGGGCGCGCATGGAGGTGAAGGCCTCGTGGCCCGGGGTATCGAGGAAGGTTATGAGCTTGTCGTTGACCATGACCTGATAGGCGCCGATGGCCTGGGTTATGCCGCCGGCCTCCCCCGCCGCCACGTTGGTGGAGCGGATATAGTCGAGAAGGCTGGTCTTGCCGTGGTCGACGTGGCCCATGACCACCACCACGGGGGCTCTGGGCACCAGATCGGCCTCGTTGTCCTCACTGTCGTCGATAAGGCGTTCCTCTATGGTGACAACGACCTCCCGCTCCACCTTGCAGCCCATCTCCATGGCCACGAGGGCGGCGGTGTCGTAATCTATCACGTCGGAAAGAGATGCCATAACGCCCATCTTTATAAGGCTTCTGACCACCTCGGCGCCGGTCTTTTTCATTCTGGACGCCAGCTCGCCCACGCTGATCTCGTCGGGTATCTGCACCTTGGTGGGAGCCTTTTTGGCCACCTCCAGCTGCAGGCGGTTCATCTTGTCCCGCTCCTCGTTGCGGCGCTTGGCGCTGTTGGCGTTATTGCTGTTGTTCTGGCGATTGCGGCTTCTCTGCTGTATCTTCTCCTTGCCCCGGCGGACGTTGTCGTCCCGGTTGCCGGCAAGGTTGTCGAACCGCTCGTCGTAGCGCTGGATATTGGTGTCGCCGATGGTGACGCCGGAGGTGTCCACTATGCGCTTCTGGGGGATGGCCTTGGGTGTGCGGGGCTTCTCCTCCTTCTTCTTCGGCTGCTGGGTCTGCTGAGCGGGCGTCTGGGCGGAACCGCTCTGCTCGCTCGTCCTGCCGTCGGCGGGCTTTTCCTCCTTTTTGGGCTCCACGGTGGGCTTGTCGCCGTCGAACATGGTGGCCATGTCCTTAACCTGATGGGTCTGGGTGAGGTACTCGAATATTACGCTCAGTTCCTCGTCCTCAAGGGCCTGCATGTGGTTTTTCGGCGTGGTGCAGTATTTGGTCAATATCTCGGTTATGCCCTTGGTGGGCACCTTAAAATCCTTGGCCACCTCATGTACTCTGTATTTAACGACTATTGCCATGTAAATTCCCCCTCTTATACCTGATATCTTCCAAATCCTCGCCGGTGTCTTCTTCCTTCTTCGCCGCCGGACCGTCCGGGAACTGCTGTGCGAGCTTTTCCGCCAGGGCTCTGGCGAAGCCCGCGTCGGTCACGACCGCAACGCCCGTGGGTCCGCGGCCGATGGCCGCCCCCAGCTCGTTTTTCGTAAAGGGCGTTTCAAGCATCACCGCGCTCCGCTCTCTTGCCAGATTCACCGCGGCCGACCTGGTGCTGCGCGCCGCGTCTGCCGCCGTTATCACGGCGAACACTTTTTTCGCCGCACGGCACTGCTCCGAGCCGCCTATCACCTGTCCGGCTCTGCGGGCAAGTCCTAAAAATCCAAGGCTGTCAGGCATCTTCCGCCTCCAGCTGCTTTTTCAGCGTGTCGTATACCTCCGCGGGTATCTCCGCGGAGAAAGCCCGGCCGAGAGCCCGGCTCTTTTCCGCCTTTGCAAGGCAGGACGCGTCACGGCATATATAGGCGCCCCGTCCGGCCTTTCTGCCGGTGAAGTCCACGCTTATCTCTCCCTCGGGAGAGTGCACGATGCGCACCAGCTCTTTTTTCGGTTTCATCTCACGGCAGCCGACGCACTGCCGCATGGGTATTTTTCTGGGCTGCATAAGCTGCCGATCCTTTCTTTTTTATTATGCCTGGCTGGCGGGACGGATGTCTATCTTGTAGCCGGTGAGCCGGGCCGCAAGACGCACGTTCTGTCCCTCCTTGCCTATGGCAAGGGACAGCTGATCGTCCGGCACCACCACGCGGCAGCTCTTGCCCTCGGGGGCCAGCTCCACGCTGATGACGTCCGCCGGGCTCAGGGCCGCGGCGATGTACTCGCCGGGATCGTCGCTGTACTTTATTATATCGATCTTCTCGCCGTGGAGCTCATCCACCACGGCGCCCACGCGTCCGCCCTTGGGTCCGACGCAGGCCCCGATGGGCTCCACCGCCGGGTCTCTGGAGTAAACGGCCATCTTGGAACGGCTGCCGGCCTCGCGGGCTATGTTGATAATCTCCACGGTGCCGTCGTAAATCTCGGGCACCTCAAGCTCGAATAGTCTCTTCACCAGGCCGGCATGTGTGCGGGAGATGATGACCTGGGGGCCGCTGGTGGCCTTTCTGACCTCGACCACGTAAACCTTGATCCTGTCGCCCTCGTGCAGCACCTCGCCGGGCACTCTCTCGCCGGGCATCAGGACCGCCTCGGTGAACTCGGAGCTGGAGTTCATCTTAATGGTAACGGAGCCGCGGACCGGGTCTATGCGGAAGACGGTGCCGGTAAGTATCTCGTGCTCCTTGGAGGTGAACTCCTCGTAGACCATCTTTCTCTCCGCCTCGCGGATGCCCTGCACTATGACCTGCTTGGCTGCCTGGGCGGCTATGCGGCCGAACTTCTTGGTGTCCACGGGCACATTGACTATGTCGCCCACGGTGGCCCGCTTTGAATAGACCTTGGCCTCGTCGGGCAGAAGCTCCACAGCGGGGTCCTGGATCTCGGAGACCACCAGCTTCTGTATATACATGTTTATCTTGTTTTTGGCCTCGTCGATATCTATGACGA
>JAEETR010000131.1 GCA_016286595.1 Oscillospiraceae bacterium
ACGCAGTAAAACACAGCGCCGTTGTACTCGGCCTTAACAGGCACCTCCAGGGTATCGGTGTTGTAGCCGGTAAAGGGGCAGGGCTCGGTGCCGTTTGTGCTCGAGGAGCTCCAATACCACAGGTACTTGCTGCAGTAACCGTCTGTCTTGACGGAGAAGACAGCGGTTTCTCCGATGGCTGCGGCAACGTCCGTGGGCTGACCGGTGATGGTGAGCAGCTTGTGCCAGAACAGATCGCCGCCGTAGTTACCCATACCCGTCCATGAGCTGTCACCGCCGGGATAGAAGGCCGTGGCGGACACGCCGTAGAAGGCGTTATCACCGATGGCGGGCTTGCTGCCCTCGAACCACATCAGCTCCATCCCCGCGTTGTAGAATGCAGCCTCACCGATGGTCTTCAGCGCGGCGGGGAAGCGCACCTCCGTCAGGTTGTCGCAGTGATAGAAAGCGGC
Organism: Oscillospiraceae bacterium; assembly: GCA_016286595.1. GTDB lineage: Bacteria > Bacillota > Clostridia > Oscillospirales > Oscillospiraceae > RUG626. Next base: position 453 of record JAEETR010000131.1, read on the forward strand.
CTCGCCGATGGTGACCAGCTTCCCGGGCATGTTAATGCTGTACAGATACGTGCAATAGTAGAACGCCCCGTCGACGATCTTCGTGATGTTGTTGGACATCGTCATTCTGTACAGAGAGGCGCAGTTGAATAAGGCCCCCTCGCCCAGGGTCATCACGGAATCTCCCATAGCGACGCTGTAAATGTTCGTGTTGGCAAAGGCATAGTCGCCGACGGCCGTCACGGTGGAGGGGATCTTGTACTGTCTGGTGCCCTCGGCGCAGTACTCGATGAGCCGGGTCTTGGCCTTGTTCATCAGGGCCTTGCCGTCGGTGGCGTAATAGGGGTTGCCGCTGTCCACCACCAGGGTGGTCATGGCGGTGTTGGACACGAAGGCGTCGGGCTCCACCTTGGTGACGCTGGCGGGAATGGTGACGCGGGTCATGCTGAGCCAGCCGCAGATGGAGTTGCTGCCGATGGTCTTGACGGTGGAGGGAATGGTGTAGGTGGTGTGGGCCTGGGCGCAGTACTCGATAAAGCGGGTCTTGTCCTTGTTGAACAGGGCCCGTCCGTCGGCGCTGTAATACGCATTGCCGCTGTCCACCTGGAAGCTGGTCATGGCGCCGCAGCAGGAGAAGGCGGCGGTGCCGATGTCGGTGACGGAGGCGGGCACGCGCATGCTGGTCACGCTGACGCAGCCGAAGAAGGCCATGGGGCCGATCTTTTTCAGGCCACCGGGCAGCGTGATGCTCTCCAGGCCGTAGCAGTAGGAGAAGGCGCCCTCTCCGATCTCCGTCACGGTGGAGGCGATGGACACGGACTTGGCGTTGGCGCACAGGATGAAGGCCACGTCGCCGATCCTTGTCACGCCGGAGCCCACCACGATCTTCTCAATGCTCTCGGCGCTCTCGATCCAAGGCGGCAGATTCTTGTCGGTAAAATCCGTCATGGCGCCCTTGCCGGAGATGGTCAGGGTGCCGCCGTCCAGCTTCCAGGTGACGCCGCTGCCGCAGGAGCCGCTCTGCACCGCCTCGGCGGTGACGGCCCCGAAGGGCAGCATGGTCAGCGCCATCACCAGCGCCAGCAGCAGACTTGTCAGTTTCCGTTTCATGATTCATCCTCCTTTTATTTTTTGATTGCTTCTTCGTTATTTATCATCATACGCCTCCATGCCGGTCCTGTCCAGCATTTCCCGTACGATTTCCCATCGTTTGCCGCCTCACGGCGTATAGGGCACGCAGGTAATGGAATTGAAGTCGTCATTGAACAGCTTCTCCGCCTGAGTGGGTGTCATCTCCGCCCACTCCCCCGCATCGGGGTAATAGACCGTTGTCGTATTATGGCAGAAGATCGACACACTGGATTTGTCATGGGGACCGAACTGCGGAATCGATTCGCCCCGGAACGTTGCGGACGTGAGATCGTAGCAGTCGCCGAAGCAGTCACGACCGAGATACTCCACGCCGTGGCCTATGACGATCTCCTGCAGCTCGAAGCACGTGGCAAAGGCCATTTCATCGATCCGCTTCACGCTGTCGGGCAGAACCACCCGCCGGAGCGTCGTACAGCGATAGAAGGCCTGCTTCCCGATGGACTCCAGACCGTCGCCCAACACCAGTTCCTGCAGATTATCAAATTCCTCGAAGGCGAAGTCGCATATCCGTGTCACACCGGGACCGATGACCACCTTTTTGACCTTGTCGGCCCGGGTTCTGTAATTCCATTCGTCATATACTTCACGGTCTGACACGTCGTTTGGGGCATTCCGGCTCATCTCTGCGTCCGTCCACATACCTCCTGTGCCGGAGACGGTCAGCGTGCCGTCCTCGCTGAGCGTCCAGTTGAGGTCGTCGCCGCAGCGTCCCTGTCCAATGTAGGGCGTCACCGTCAGCGTGACGGTGTCGGAGATGAGCGTGAGGCCGTTGGCGTCGGTGATGACGCAGCGGTACTGATAACCGTCCCTCCCCGCCGTTACCGGGACGGAAAGGGTATTCGTGTCGGCGCCCTCAAAGGAGGAATCGTACCAGCGGTCGCCGTTTGCCTCCCTGTACTGCAACCGATAGGTTCGGTCGATACCGCACACCTCCAGCTGGAACCGCACCGTGTCGCCCACCCGGCCCCATTTGTCGTGAGGCTGATCCATGATGTAGGAGGTCACCGTCAGGGTCGCCGGTTGGGAAGTGATCATTCTGCCGCTGCTGTCCTTGATACGGCAGCGGTATTGCCAGCCGTTATAATCCGGGTCCGGAAGTACGCTTATCTGTGGCGTCCGTATGCCCCTGCAATCGCCCTCCGAGAAGGTGTCGCGCCAGGTTTTTCCGCCGTCCTCGCTGATCTCCCAGACATAGGTCAGTCCCTCGCCTGTGGCCTCCACGGTAAAGACGGCCCGTTCCATATACGCCTCGGCGGAGGCGTCCTCCGGCTGGCGGGTGATGGTGATCCCCGCCGTCGGCTCCGGCTCCGGCTCGGGCTCGGGCTCCGGTTCCGGCTCGGG
>JAEETR010000132.1 GCA_016286595.1 Oscillospiraceae bacterium
CCCAACGAGGCCGCGGCCAAGGTCTATATCTTTCCCGAGGCCGACGCCATGAACGTCAGCGCCCAGAACGCGTTTCTGAAGCTGCTGGAGGAGCCTCCCGCCTTCGTCACCTTCCTGCTGTGCACCGAGAACCCGGAGCGGCTGCTGCCCACGGTGCGCTCCCGCTGCGGCGAGGTGCGCGCGGACCCGGCGCGGACCGGCCCGGAGGGGCAGGCCCGGGAGCGGGCGGAGGGATATCTGGCCGCCCGGAACGACCGGGCGGAGCTGCTGCGCTGCTGCGCCGCCATGGAGAGGCTGGAAAACCCCGATCTGCTGGAGGTGGTGGAGGCCATCCGGGCGCTGGCGCCCGAGACGAAGGGCCTCACGCCGGAGGAGCTGCTGTTTCTGGAGGATTTCGTGGGCGAGGCGGAGCGGTATCTCCGGGCCCGGGTGGGCGTGAAGCACGTGACGGGATACCTGTCCACCTATGTGTATACAAGGAAATGAGGTCATGGCATTGGAAGAGATCATTCGAGTAAAATTCCGCGGCCGGGGGAAGAGCTATTCCTTCGCCGCCAACGGCATCACCGCCCGTCCCGGGGACAAGCTGGTGGTGGAGACGTCCAAGGGCATGGAGCTGGGAGAGTGCGTGGAGGGCAACACCACCGTGGAGGACTCCGCCGTGGTGGCGCCGCTGCGCCCCGTGCTCCGGGCCGCTACCGCCGACGATCTCCGGGTGGAGGAGATCAACCGCGGCCGGGAGAAAGAAGCCTTCGGCATCTGCCAGGAGAAGATCAAGGAACACGGCCTGGAGATGAAGCTGGTGGATGTGGAGTGCTCCTTCGAGGGGAACAAGATTTTGTTCTTCTTCACCGCCGACGGGCGGGTGGATTTCCGGGAGCTGGTGAAGGATCTGGCGGGGGTGTTCCGCACCCGGATCGAGCTGCGGCAGATCGGCGTACGGGACGAAGCCAAAATGCTGGGCGGTCTGGGCATCTGCGGACGGCCCTTCTGCTGCCACCAGTTCCTGGACGAGTTCCAGCCGGTGAGCACCAAAATGGCCAAGACCCAGTCCATGTCCCTGAACCCGGTGAAGATCTCCGGCACCTGCGGGCGGCTGATGTGCTGCCTGCGGTATGAGCAGGAGGCCTACGAGGATCTGGTGAAGCACGTGCCCAAGAACGGGGCCTTCGTCCAGACCGAGGACGGCTACGGCAACGTGACGCTGGTGAATCTGCTGCGCCAGAGCGTGAAGGTTAAGCTGGACGGGACCGGCGACCCGGTGTTCCACACCTACGGCGTGGACGAGATCGCGGAGATCCCCGGCGGCCGACCCCCGGAGGGCGAGCCTCTGCCGGACATCCTGTCCACCCGTCCCAGGCCCAAGAAGAAAGAGGAGGAGCTCCCCCCGGAGGATCCCTGGGCCATGCCGGCCATGGTGCCGGAATTCCCCGCCGCCGAGGAAGCCCCCGCCCCCGAGGCCCCGGCCAGGAGCCGCCGCCGCCATCGCAGCAAGTCCAAGTCCGGCGGGCAGGCCGCCGCGGCCCATGCGGAGAAGGGCGAGAAGGCGGAGAAGGGCGAAAAAACGGAAAAGAGCGCCAGATCCGGCGGCGAGGGGAACAAGCCCCAGCGGAAAAACCCGCCCCGGCCCGTCCTGCAGGGACCCAACGCCCCCGGCGGCGGCCATCCCACCGGGAAGAAAAACAACAACCGGCACCGCCGGAACGGCAAGCCCCGCCCCCGCCCCGAGGGGGAGAGCAAGCCCGGCAAGGCCGACAGCTGAAAACACCGCCCCGCTGGAAAACCAGCGGGGCGGTCGGTTTGTGAATTATGGGCTGAATCATAGTTTATAATATTGGGGGCTGATAGAGGAATAGTTTTATTGGCGTGGCACTGTTATGGTCACGGTTCTCTCACCAAGCGTTTCATTCCCGTAATAGTAATTATTACCGTCTTTATAGTGGTATTCCAATACATCACGAATTGTCAAAACAAGGTCCAGCGTATCACGGTCAAGCGCTTCCGGCGGAAGGCTGGAAATCTGTATCTGGCTCTCGTCCCCTTCACTTTCAGGGGCATCCACGGTTTCAGGGGAATACTTGATAACAATTGTACCGTCTTCCTTTTGACTGACCCAAGGTCCCAGGTCTGTGCCGTCAATCAGGCGGATGTGGTCACCAAGATAAACGCAGCGAAGTATAAAGCCGCATTGGTCCTTTTCGCGAAACATTTTCTCGACGCGGGCATAGTCCTCTGGTGTCATAAAGTCCTGCCAGCCGGTATTGATATACCATTTTCCCATGTTATATAGTTCAACGTCGTCGGGGCTAAAACCATATTTCACAGGATAAATCATATCTTCCGGCTTATAAGCCAAGCGCAAAGTTGTTCCATCATAAAAGCATTCACTGAAAACAAACACGTGGGCCGGGAACTCTCGCAGCTCTGCCGTGTGGAGTTCTTCTGTCCGTTCTTCTGCGGCAGTTTCGTCGGGTGCATCCCATGCCTCGGCTCTCAAGGAAAAATCAGTGCCGAAAAAGGACAGTGAAACGACATCCTCAACGGCTACCGGGCAATAAAACGAGAGTGTCCACGGAGAGAAAAGAGGGTATTCCTGGTAACATGTGCCGCCGACACTCAGCTGGCGGCTGTCAAGAACAGTCCCGTCAGCCAGTGTCAGAGCAACCGATTCCCTTCCATCGATACAGGCATTGACGATTTCAGCCATGCGCTCGCTTGTAGTCGTCTCGTCTTCCGCACAAGACATTTGGACTGTACAAGCCAACGGCGTGACTTGAATGCTGTCAATGGCAAAGCGATAGCCGCCGACCATTATTTCTTTTCCAACGGAAATCATCTTGCTGTTGTCCTCAACAGGGTCAAGAGCGATGTTAACAATCCAATCACCGCTGTAAACAGGATGAAACAGCGCGGGACTTTTGTAATAGCCAAAGTCTTTCAACGGGATCGACAACACATCTTGTTCAAATGGTTCAGTGGTTTTTATCCAATAGTGAAGGTCAAACTGGTTTGGTGCGAGGGTATTATCTGTATCACAGTAAGAATACGCATGATCCAAATCGATGAAGCGTCGACCAAGGGTCACGATACCAAGCATGCCCGCTTCATCACCAAAACGGTAGTTATTCAGAGTTTGCGTGCCATTGTCGTACAGCACACTGTCCAACTGTTTCGCTGTCACCCGCAAAATGACTTCCGCGGTATTCCCGCTGACGATTGCCTCCGCCACATCAATGGTCAGTTCTTCCGTGTCCACAGCCGTGCCTTTGGTGCTGGAGGCCATTCCATCCAGTACGGTCAGGTCCATGTGGCTGAAGTCATGCTCTGTATCGGTCTCTGCTTTTTGTGAATAGAAGCGTCTGAAAGCATCTGTTACAAAACTTTCTGCTGTCTCGGGCTCCGCGGCTTTGGCCCCGGCCGCGCGGGAACAACCTGCGGCTGACAAAAGGAAAGACAGAATAAAGATATACAATAGTATGTTTTTCATGCGTTTTATTCTTTTCGTTTTCACTTTTTTTCATCTCCTTGCTCCGCATCTATTCACTGAAAAAGACGGCATATGACAAGTATTGGTTTGCTGCACATAAAAAGATGATGGCCGAACATTCAAGTTCTTCCATCATCTTTTTGCTTGTTATAATCTGGCGGCGGGCGGATGATATCCGCCCCTACAAGGGGAACGGAGGGGCTGCGGTTGAAACATCCGGCGCGAAAATCTCTGTGGTTAAAAAACTACGATTACAGTACGCCAGGGGCGTATTTCATCACCATCTGCACGAAAGACAGGAAATGCATTTTGTCCCGTATCGACGCACCATCCCCTGATAACGCCGTAGGGGCCGGCGCCCTCGACGGCCCGCAGGTCCGATTATCCGCCTATGGCCGGATCGCAGAGGAAACCCTCCGGGAAATCGAAGGTCATTACCCGTATCTTTGTATAGACAGCCATGTGATCATGCCGAACCACGTTCACCTGCTGGTCCGGATCGCAGACGGCGGGCCGTCCGGGCGCGACGCGTTAAGCGAACATGCCGGTGGCATGTTCGCAGCCAACGCGGGGAGCAATCTGCGATTGCGACCTGGAGCGCCGGCCCCTACAAACTCGATCATTCCGTCGTTCGTATCGACCTTCAAGCAGTTCTCCAACCACCGATACGGCGCTCCCCACTGGCAGCGATCGTACTACGACCACGTGATCCGGAACGAGAACGATTACCGCCAGGTTGCGGAATACATCGACAGCAATCCCGCCAAATGGCCAGAGGACCGGTTCCACCCATAAAATACCGCCCCGCTTTTTTCAGCGGGGCGGACGGCTTTTCGGATATTTCGATCAGATGGGGTTGTCGGCGGTGGCGGGGGCCTCCGGCGTGACGCCGGTATCCGCCGCGGCGGCGGCGCCGGCGGGCGGCGTTTCGGTCAGCAGACCGGTGACCACCCAGCGGTAGAAGCCGTTCTGGGCGCGGATCAGCGTCCAGTCGCCCTCTTCGGCCAGGGCCTCCACGGGATCATCCCGGTAGAGGGCGCCGTTCTCCAGATATGCCATGCTGGGTCCCCAGCGCATGGCCAGCATGTACTCCGCAGCCACGTACTTGGTCTTGGGGCTGTCATACCAGTTCCCGTCCTCCGGCCGCTTGGCGCCGGCCAGCATCTCGTCGGTGATGGTGTCCTTCAGCAGGGCCGGGGGCGTGGGCGTGGGCTCCGGTGTGGGTTCCGGCGTAGGCTCCGGGGTGGCCTCCGTCACGGGGGCGGGGGTGGCTTCCGTCACCGGCTGGGTGTTGTCCACAACGGGGGCGGCGGGCGCAGGCGTGGCAGAGGCGCCCCCCGCCTGTATCCGATTCAGCTCCGTCTGGGCGCTGGACAGGGCGGTGGTCAGCTCGTTCACCTGGCCCTCCGCGGACTGGAGCCGCAGGAACAGCAGCGCAATGATGACGCCCAGCAGCACCACCAGGATCAGCAGCGCGATCACGAAGCCCTTGAGAGGATTTCTCTTCCTGGGCTCGTCGTCGTAGTCGTCATCGTAATCGTCGTCTTCGTACTCGTCCTCGTATTCGTCCTCGTACTTGTCGTCCTGCTTGTCCTTGCTCCTGGCAGGGCGCTTTTCCTCGTACTCGTCGTCGTACTCGTCCTCATACTCGTCGTCGTACTCGTCCTCGTACTCGTAATCGTCGTCGTAATCGGCCTTGTTCTTTTTCTTTTTTCCGAACACGGATCGTCCCTCCTTGATCCATATAATTCGCTGAACATATATTAGCAGAAATAGGGAATGAGGTCAAGACAGAATATTATGGAAACTAAAAAATTATTTTTCCTCCGGGCATATATAAAGGCCCCCGCCCGGAGGCGAGGACCCATAAGGGGGTAAGGTTATTTGCGCAGGTGGACGGTGAAATCGTCGTCCTTCGCTTCCCAGGTCACCGTGTAGCCCTGGCTCTCGGCGAACCGGGTCACGTTTTCCACTGCGCACTTTTCGTCCACCAGCACGTCCAGCTCCGCGGGCGCGCCGGCCTTGACTTCCTTCTGCACCATGATCACGGGCATGGGGCAGGAATATCCGCGGGCGTCGACTTCCTTCACGATTCCTTCGCCGCCTTTCTGGTGAAGATCAGGGAGATGACCAGCACCACCACGAAGCCGATGATCACGGCGACCTTGCCGTTGGCGGTGGGGCCGTCTGCGGAGGAGGCCAGCTTAAAGTTGTGGCAGAACGCGGCGCCCACCAGCATGCCCAGCACCGTCACGGCGGAGTCGCTCTCGCCCTGGCCGGTGAGGATCAGCTGACGCAGGGGGCAGCCGCCCAGCAGGATGGACGCCCAGCCCATCAGGGCGGTGCCCAGGAAGTTCCAGAGGCCGTCGTTGTGGGCCACGGGCTGACCGGCGAAGCCGGGGTTGAATTTGCCGATGATCAGGTTGCCCACCAGGACGGTGACGATCACGGCGGCGAAGCCGGCCACCAGACCGAAGTCCTTGAATATCACGGCGTTGCGGATGCCGCCCACCATGCACATGCGGCTGCGCTGGCAGAGGACGCCCACCACCAGACCGGCGATCAGGGCCAGGATCACGGGGGCGCGCATGCTGCCGGGGCCTTTCTCGGAGAAGAAGAACAGGGCGGGCACGGCCAGGCACAGCACGAACAGCAGGACGTACACCACGGGGAGCGCGGCGGCCTCGCCGGCGCCCTCCTTGTAGGCCCGGCCCAGGGTGAAGCCCTTCTTCAGGAACACGACGCCCACCAGGATGCCCACGATGAAGCC
>JAEETR010000133.1 GCA_016286595.1 Oscillospiraceae bacterium
ACGGATCTGGGCACGGGTATTGCCGTCGGTGGTCTCCGCCAGCATGGACAGCGCCATATAGCCGCTCAGGGGAGAATAGACCACGTTTTCCTTCTCACGCCCGCCCAGAAATTCCGGGATGGAACGCATCAGAAAACCGTCCAGCTTCCCGTTGTAGGAAAAGGATTGATTGAACCCCTGCTCCTTCGGATAATCCGGCTCCGCCAGGGCGTGAGCGTTGAATGACACTATGCCGCCCCCGTCCCGGAAAAGAAATATCGCCGCAATGATCATCACGACCGCCGCGGGTATGGCCCACATGAGCCATGACCGGCGGCCTTTTTTTGCCCTGCCGTCCATTTTCCGGCGCCTCCTTCGCGCCCGTCAACACAGTTTCCGCGACGTCCTTACGGGAAGATTTTAACACTTATTTAACAATTAACAACAATATATTAACATTTTCTCCGATTTGACCAGATAATTCGTCGTTGGGACGAAAAAACGGCAATCGTCGCCGTTTTCGACGGATTTTGCGGGGCAAACGATATATTATGGCGCCATAAAGTACGAAAGGGGATGGAAACGTGAAGCTTTCCACAGCCTCTGCGGGGACGAAGCTGACCTTTTTCCTGTCCGGGGAGCTGGACCAGCACGCCGTGAGAGACGCCGCAAGGACCATGGAGATGAAGATCGAGGCGTCGCTGCCCAGGGACTGCGTTATCGACATGTCGGGGCTGACGTTCATGGACTCCTCGGGAATCGCGCTGGTGCTGAAGACCTACCGCCGGATGATGGAGCTGGAGGGACGGCTGTGGGTGGAGAACGTGCCGTCACAGCCCATGCGGGTGTTGGACGCCTCCGGCATAGAGCGGCTGGTGCCGGTGACGGAACTGGCGGGAAAGGAGTGATACATATGAAGTACGAAAACCGGATGCGGCTGAAGTTTCCCTCACGGTCGGTGAACGAGTCCTTCGCCCGGTCCGCCGTGGCCGCCTTCATCGCCCAGGCGGACCCCACGCTGGAGGAGCTGGGGGACGTGAAGACAGCCGTCAGCGAAGCGGTGACGAACTGCATCGTCCATGCGTATCCCGACGGGATAGGGGAGATATCCGTGACCTGCCGCCTTTTTGAGGACGGCACTGCGGAGATACGCGTGTCCGACACGGGCCGGGGCATCGAGGACGTGGAGCGGGCAATGACCCCCGCCTTTACCACCGGAGGCGACGACAGGAGCGGCATGGGCTTCACCATTATGGAGAGCTTTACCGATTTACTGAAGGTGCGGTCGAAGGTCGGCAGGGGCACTACCGTTATAATGCGCAGGCGGCTGGGCCGGCGGAAGCCGTGAGGGAAGGGGCCTTCGAGCTGCTGACCGCCGCCCGGGAGGGCGACGCCGAGGCCGCCGGACGGATGGTGGAGGAGAACTCCGGCCTTATCTGGAGCGTGGCCCGGCGGTATTTCGGCCGCGGCGTGGACCCGGAGGATCTGTTTCAGCTGGGCTGCGTGGGGTTCCTCAAGGCGGTGCGGGGCTTCGACGAGAGCTACGGCACCCGCTTTTCCACCTACGCCGTGCCCAAGATAGCCGGGGAGATACGGCGGTTCCTGCGGGACGACGGACCGGTGAAGGTCAGCCGCGGCGTGAAGGAGCGGGCCATGGCGGTGCGCAGGGCTCAGCAGGAGCTGGAGCAGCGGCTCGGTCGGGAGCCGGTGCTGTCGGAGCTGGCCGAGGCCACGGGATTTACCCCGGAGGATATCGCCGCCCTGGAGACCGCCTCCGCCCCCGCCCGGTCATTGCAGCAGGAGAGCGGGGACGATGGGGCCGCGCTGGAGAGCGTGCTGGGGGACTGGGGACAGGAGGAGCGGTTTATCGAGCGTATGGCCCTGCGGGAGGCGGTGGCGCAGCTGCCGGAAAAGGAGCGGATGACTGTGCTTCTCCGGTACTGGCGGGGCATGACCCAGGACGCGGCGGCCAGGGTGCTGGGCGTGTCCCAGGTGCAGGTGTCAAGACTTGAAAAGCGCGCCGTGGCCCGCCTGCGGGAACTGCTGGCTGAATGAAAAAAGCGCCTGCGGATATTCCGCAGGCGCTTTTCGGGTCTTATCTATATCGTGCCGGGGTTTGCGAAGGGGGCGGTCATCAGAAGGAACCGGCTCACCGTCCACTCACCGTCGGAGTTTTTGTCCATGAGCCATATCACGGCGTAGGTGCCGTTGGGCTCAAACCCGTCTTTGAAGGTGAAATTCCCGGTGGAGAAATTTGACGTGAAGGCCAGCCTCCCGCCGCCGCAATCTATACCGTACAGGGCGAGATATCCCTCGTCGTAGCTTAAAAATTCAAGCGTGCAGCCCTTATAGTTCTCCGCCACGTGTTCCAGCAGTGCTGACGCGGCGGCCTTCACGTCCTCGGGAGTGCTGCGGCTGCCGGAGACGGAGAAACTCATATATATGGGGGTGTCGCTTCTCTTTTTAAGCAGGGAGCTGTTGTGAGCCCCAACTATCACGGGCACGATGAGGCCGATGAGCAGGGACAGCACCATCACGAACCGGACAGCAATCTGAAACCGGCGGTTCCGTTTTTCCCGCCGCTGCGCCTCCAGCTCAAGGGCTGCGTAATCGTTGGATATATCTTCGTCGCGCACAAAACGCCTCCCGGGGAAACCGCGCTCACGCCTTTTTCATATACTGGGCGGCGGAGCGGAGCATAAGCCTCTTTTTGCCCACGCCGTCGAAGGTGACCTCGATGAGAGCGTCGGAGGGCATGGGGGTTATCTTGTCTATTACGCCGAAGCCGAAGGCGGTGTGCTCTATCCTGTCGCCCACGGCAAAGCTGGGGAGATTAACGTCGGGGGAGGCGGATACGGGCCGTTTCGCCGGCGCCGGGGATTTCTTCGCCGGCCGGGAGTAGAACCCGGCCGTCCTCGAAAGCTCCGGTGGATACTCGCCGGAGAAGGTACGGGCGGGGCGGGACACGTCCCGTGAGCGCTCGGACCAGCTCTCACGCCGGCGGTACTCCAGATAGTCCCCGTCGGGCTCGTAATACTCGCCGGTGCGGGACTGCCGGGCGTCGGGGGGACGGTCGATGTGCTCGTCGGGTATCTCGTCGATGAACCGGGAGAGCATGTTGGACGACGTGCGGCCGAAGAGCATCCGCCGCTTTGCCGCCGTGAGGGTGAGGTTCCGCTTGGCCCTCGTCACCGCCACGTAACACAGCCGCCGCTCCTCCTCCATCTCCTCCTCTTCGCCGATGGAGCGCAGGGAGGGGAATATGCCGTCCTCCATGCCCACGATGAACACCTGGGGGAATTCAAGCCCCTTGGCGGAGTGCATCGTCATCAGCACGCAGCAGTCGTCGCCGGGGGCGTACTGGTCTATGTCGGTGTACAGGGCCACCTCGTCCAGGAAAGCGGCGAGACTGGGTTCCGGATTTCTGTCCATGAAGCTCACTATGTTTGACCTGAGCTCCCGCACGTTGTCGGCCCGGGACAGGGCCTCGTCGTTGGTGCCCAGGGAGTCGATGTAATGGGTCTTTTCAAGGAGCGCGTCGTAGAACACGTCCAGCGGTTCCTTCGCCGCCAGGATACGCAGCTCCTCCGTCAGCTCCGCGAACTTCTTAAGCCGCGGCGCGGGCGTTTTAAGCTCCGGATACGCGCCACAGTCTTCGATAACGGCGTACACGCTGCGGCCCTCAGCCGCGGCGATGGCCTGGAGCTTTGTAAGCGTGGTGCCGCCTATGCCCCGGGCGGGCACGTTTATTATGCGGGCAAGACGAAGATCGTCCTCCGTGTTGTGGATGAAGCACAGATATGACAGCACGTCCTTTATCTCGGCCCGCTCGAAGAAGCGGGTGCCGCCGATGACCCGGTAGGGGATGGCGTTTCGCTTCATGGCGAACTCAAGGCGGTTGGCCTGGGCGTTCATGCGGTACAGCACGGCGAAATCCCGCCAGTGCATGCCCTTTGCCACGCCGGCGATCATCTGGGCGGCCACGTACTCCGCCTCCTCGTCGTCGCTGTACGTCACCACCAGCCTGAGCTTTTCGCCCTGACCGTTGGCGGTCCACAGCGTTTTGCCCTTGCGCTCGGTGTTGTTGGCGATGACGGCGTTGGCCGCCGCGAGGATATGGCCCGTGGACCGGTAATTCTGCTCGAGCCTTATGGTGCGGGCGTTTTTGAACTGGTCCTCGAAGGACAGGATGTTCTCGATGGTGGCGCCCCGGAACTTGTAGATGCTCTGGTCGTCGTCCCCGACGACGCAGATGTTGTCCCGGCCGCCGGCAAGGCAGGCGGCCAGCTCGTACTGCAGATGGTCGGTGTCCTGATACTCGTCCACCAGCACGTAGCGGAAAAGCCGCTGGTAGTGCTCGCGCACGTCGTCGTACTCCTTCAGGAGCCGGACTGTCAGCAGGATGAGATCGTCGAAGTCGGCGGCGTTGGCCTGCCGCAGCCGCCGGGCGTAGGCCGTATAGGCCTTCGCCACCTGCTTCCTGCGGAAATCGTAGCCCTTCTCCGCCTCGGCGGCGAAGTCCTCCGGCAGGAGCATGTCGTTCTTGGCCCGGGATATCTCCCCCAGGATGGAGCGGGGCGGGAAGGTCCTGTCGTCCATGTCCAGCTCCTTCAGGACCCGCTTCATAACGGCGATGCTGTCGTCCTGGTCGTAGATGGTGAAGGATCGCTCGTACCCCAGCCGGTCTATGTCACGGCGCAGGATGCGCACGCAGGCGGAGTGGAAGGTCATGGCCCATATACCCTCGGCGCTCTCGCCCAGCATGGCGGTGAGCCGGTCGTTGAGCTCCTGGGCGGCCTTGTTGGTGAATGTTATGGCGATTATGCGCCAAGGGTCCACCGGGTCAAGGGCGCACAGCGCCCGGGCCCGGGCCTGGTCCTCCGGGACCGGTGCGGCGGCATAGGCCTCAAGAAAGCGCAGGTCGTCCTCCGTCACGGCGGCCTTCACCTCGTCGCTGTCAGAGGCGCGGCCGTAGCGGATAAGGTTGACTATTCGGTTTATAAGCACCGTGGTCTTTCCGCTGCCGGCTCCAGCCAGCAGGAGAAGAGGTCCCTCCGTGGTCATTACGGCGGCGCGCTGCATGTCGTTGAGATGGGAGAAATCCCGCTCGATTATAGCCTTCCTCGCCTTAACGAAGCGTTCTTTCATTTCATTGTCAAGCATTATGTAAACTTCCTCGTCTGTGGGATGCCGTCAGGCGTCAAAGTGAATAGGCCTCCGGCGCGATCTGCCGTATCTTCTCCTGGATGGCCTTGAGGTCCTCGAAGGTCTCCGGGCGGCGGCGGGGGTCACGCAGCAGCGCCGCCGGGTGGTAAAGCGCCGTGTAGGTCACGCCGTTCCTGTCGAAAAACCGGCCGTGCTCCTGGGTTATCTTGAAGTCGGGCTTTATGAGCACCATGGCGGCGATACGGCCAAGACAGATGACCATCTTCGGGTTTATCACGGCCATCTGGGCGTTGAGCCAGTCCATGCAGGCGGCCTGCTCCGCGGGCAGGGGATCCCGGTTGTTGGGCGGGCGGCACTTTACGATGTTGGCTATATATACGTTCTTCTGCCGGTCGAGATCGATTATCTTCAGCATGTCGTCCAGCAGCTTCCCGGCGCGGCCCACGAAGGGGACGCCCTCGGCGTCCTCGTTGGCGCCGGGACCCTCTCCCACCAGCATTATGCCGCAGTCGGGCACGCCCGTGCCGAACACGAGATTTGTCCTCGTTGCGCCCAGCTGACACTTGTCGCAGCTTTGACACATGGCCTCTATATCTTTAAGGGTCACGCTTCATCCCTCCCTGTTCCGTGTAAGGAGAGTATACCAAAAAACGCGGGGGGCGGCAAGGTCATCTCTTTATCTTCGGTCTGAATACCAGCGACCACAGGAGAGAGAAGAACACCGCCGCACCCACGCCACCCGCGGCGGCGGTGAATCCGCCGGTGAACGCGCCGATCACGCCCTTTTCCTCCACGGCCTTCCTGACGCCCTTGGCCAGCACGCTGCCGAAGCCCGTCAGAGGCACCGTCGCCCCGGCGCCTGCCCAGTCCGCCAGAGGCTGATACAGCCCCGCCGCCCCAAGTACGACGCCGGTCACCACGTAGATGGACAGGATGCGCGCCGGCGTCAGCTTCGTCTTGTCTATGAGCAGCTGACCGACAAGGCACAGCGCCCCGCCCACGGCAAACGCCTTCAGATACTGTATTATCGTCTCCATTGTCCGCCTCTTATCTTGAGTTTGATATCTCCACGGCGCAGCATATCCCCGGCACGCTCTCCCCCTGCTGGGACGACACGGCCGACAGCAGCGCCCCGGTGGCGCAGAACAGTATCCTGTTCCACCGCCCGGCTCTCATGCCGTTGAGGATATGCCCGCACAGCACCGACGCGCTGCACCCGCACCCGGAGCCGCCGGAGTGGACGTCCTGGGCGTCCCGGTCGTAGATCATAAGGCCGCAGTCGTCGTGGTTGAAAAGCTCCTGAGCGTCGTTTCTGAAAAAGTCCCGGAGGATGTCGGAGCCCACGGCCCCCAGGTCGCCGGTGAGGATGAGGTCATAACGGTCCGGCCCCGCCCCCAGGCTGTCGAGATGGGCCCTGATGGTGTCGTAGGCCGCCGGAGCCATGGCGGCACCCATGTTGTTGGCGTCGGTTATGCCGGCGTCGATTATTTTTCCCGGCGTCACGGCAGTGATATAAGGTCCGGGACCGGCGGGTGACAGCACCGCGGCCCCCGCCGCCGTCACCGTCCACTGGGTGGAGGGGGGACGCTGTCCGCCGTACTCCAGAGGCGTGCGGAACTGCCGCTCCGCCGTGCAGAAATGGGAGCTGGTGGCGGCGAGGGTGTAGTCCGCGTAGCCCGCCGCCGCGGTCATGGCCGCCAGCGCCAGCGCCTCGGACATGGTGGAGCAGGCGCCGTACACCCCGAAATGGGGTATGCCGAATTCCCGCAGCGCGAAGGATGAGCCCACGCACTGGGCCAGCAGGTCTCCGGCAAAGGTCAGGGAGATATCCGACGGGGCAAGGCCCGACTTGTCCAGCGCCAGCTCCACGGCCCGCCGCACCATGGCGCTCTCCGCCCGCTCCCAGGTGTCCGCGCCGAAATAGGCGTCGGCGCACAGATAGTCGAAGCTGCCGCCCAAAGGACCCTCACCCTCTTTCCTGCAGCCCACGCTGGCGTGGCCGAGCAGGGAGGGCGGCTCGCGGAATACCACGGTGCGCCCGATAAGCTCTCCGCTCTTCATAAAACTCACCTCTTTTTTCGTAGTCTTTGCCGATGGACGACGGGTTATTCCGCCGACGGGACAGGCAATATCTGACAGTATCTGCCTTATATTGCCTGTTTTGCAGTGATGAGGCGGCGGTATCGGCGGCACGGTGAGGAGCGGCGTTGAAAGCGTTGTGCAAAATCGCCAAAAATCGTGCCGCCGTTTCAAAAATAATAGGAATGTTCTTCAAAAACGGGACAGGGTATGTTATAATTATCATGGCTTTGTGCTATTATTCCAAAGTCGCCGCGCCGGTCGGGCGCGGCGGGGAAAGAGGCAGAGCATGGGCAAACCGGAAAAGGATCTGCTGTATCTCTACAACATAGGGAAATACTATAACGCCTACGATATATTCGGCGCTCACGCCGGCACGGAGCGGGGCAAAAACGGCTTCCGCTTCACCGTATGGGCTCCGGGGGTGGAGAGCGTCACCGTCATCGGCGAGTACAACGACTGGCGCATAGACGACGGCGTCACCCTCAGGGAAGAGGGCACCACCGGCATATGGAGCGGCTTCGTCGCCGGAGCGTGGGAGGGGATGTACTACAAGTACCTTCTGCGCACGAAGACGGGAAAGCTCATCTACAAGGCCGATCCCTTCGCCTTCATGGCCGAGCTGCGGCCGGGCACCGCCTCCCGCACCCACACTCTCTCCTATCAGTGGAAGGACGCCCGGTGGATGGAGCGGCGGGGCAGGACCAACCATTTTGAGCAGCCAAAGAACATCTACGAGGTACACGCCGGCTCATGGCGCCGCCATGAGAGCGATGACGCCGGCGCTCCCGGCAACGAGGAGGGCGGCGGCGCGTACTATACGTACAGAGAACTGGCCGACGAGCTCATCCCCTACGTAAAGGAGATGGGCTATACCCATATAGAGCTCATGCCCGTGATGGAGCACCCCTACGACGGCTCCTGGGGCTATCAGATAACCGGGTACTACGCGGTCACGTCCCGCTTCGGGGAGCCGGAGGGGCTGATGTACCTCATCGACAAGGCCCACCGCTCCGGTATAGGCGTTATCCTCGACTGGGTGCCCGGCCACTTCTGCCGCGACGCCCACGGCCTGGGCATGTTTACCGGCGAGAAGCTGTACGAGAAATTCGACCACGCCCAGTGGGGCACCTACACCTTCGATTACAGCCGGGGCGAGGTGCGCTCGTTCCTTCTGTCCAACTCGGTGTTCTGGCTGGAGAAGTTCCACGCCGACGGCCTGCGGGTGGACGGCGTGACGAGCATGCTGTATCTGAACTTCGGCGTGGACGACCCGGCGGCGAAGATATACAACGAGCGGGGCACCGAGGAGAACCTTGACGCCTCCGACTTCCTCAGGGAGTTCACCACCATGGTGGGCACCGACTACCCTGGCGTGATGACCATAGCCGAGGAGAGCACAGCCTGGCCCATGGTGACAAAGCCCCCCGCAGACGGCGGCCTGGGCTTCCATTACAAGTGGGACATGGGCTGGATGAACGACACCCTGCGCTATTTCTCCACGGATTTCCCCTTCCGGCCCGGGTGCCACAACCTGCTGACCTTCTCCATGATGTACACCTTCAGCGAGAACTTCATCCTGGCCCTCAGCCACGACGAGGTGGTCCACGGAAAGGCTTCCCTCATAGGCAAGATGCCGGGTGATTACTGGCGGCAGTTCGCGGGACTGCGGCTGCTGGCCCTGTACCAGATGACCCATCCCGGAGCGAAACACTCCTTCATGGGCGGCGAGATAGCCCAGTTCATCGAGTGGCGCTATTACGAGCCGCTGGAGTGGTTCCTTCTCCGTTACGACAGCCACGCGAAGCATCGCAATTACATAAAGGCGCTGAACAACTTCTATCTCTCCGAAAAGACGCTGTGGTCCTGCGACCATGACTGGAAGGGCTTCGAGTGGATAGACGCCGACAACAACTCCCAGTGCATCCTGAGCTTCGCCCGGTACAGCGCCTCCCATCGCTCCGCGGACGTGGTGGTGCTCAACTGCGACGTGCAGACATTCCACGACTACAGGATCGGAGTTCCGAAGCCGGGAGTATACAGGGAGATATTCAATTCCGACGCCGTGGAGTTCGGCGGCAGCGGTCAGATAAACGGCGCGGCGATCCAGGCGGAGCCGGTGCCCTGGCACGGGCGGCCCTGGTCAATACGCGTCACCGTGCCACCCGTAGGCGGCGCCGTGTTCAAAAGAGCGACAAAATAATATCAGGAGGACCCCCTTTTGTTTACAGGAAAAGAAGAGTTCAAGGCGGAATATATGAAAAGCCTTGTGCAGACCTACCTCAAATCCGTGGAGGACTGCACGAAGCTTGAGAAGTTTGAATGTCTGGCAGGCCTTATAGCGGAAAAGACGCAGTATCTGCGCAACGAGACGGTGGACTGGCAGGTCAGCACCGGAGCGAAAAAAGTGTACTATTTCTCCATGGAGTTCCTTATAGGACGGCTTCTGGAGAATTATCTCATCAATTACGGAATCAGAGACATGGTGGCCCAGGGCCTTGAGGAGCTGGGCGAAAATCTGGAGGATCTTTGCCAGTGCGAGCCGGACCCCGGTCTCGGAAACGGCGGTCTGGGCCGTCTGGCGGCCTGCTTCATGGATTCCATGGCGTCGCTGGGCATTTACGGCACCGGCATGGGCATCCGCTACCGTTTCGGCCTTTTCCGTCAGAAGATAGAGGACGGCTATCAGGTCGAGGAGCCGGACTCCTGGCTGGAAAACCCCTATCCCTGGGAGGACGCCAAGCCGGAGGACTCCGTGGTGGTGCACTTCGGCGGCTACGTCGACCGTCAGTTCAACAACGGCAAGCTCTCCTTCGAGCATAAGGGATACACAAGCGTAAACGCCGTGCCCTACGATGTGCCCGTGGTGGGCTACGGCGGAAAGACGGTGAACCATCTGCGCCTGTGGCGGGCGGTGCCCCTCCACGACAGCGTGGATATGGAGGCCTTCAACCGGGGCGACTACGCCCAGGCCATGCGGGAGCGCAGCGCCATCGAGGCCATAAGCTGCATCCTCTATCCCGACGACTCCAACGGCGCCGGGCGCATACTGCGGCTCAAGCAGGAGTATTTCTTCGTGTCGGCGGGCATGCAGGCCATCGTGAACCGCTATACCGCCGTCTACGGCCACAACGCGTGGGACGAGTTCCCCGACCGGGTGGCCATCCACACCAACGACACACATCCCACCCTGTGCCTGCCGGAGTTCCTGCGCATACTCCTTGACCAGGAAAACCTGGAGTGGGACGACGCCTGGCGCATAGCCACCACGTCCATAAGCTTCACCAACCACACCGTGCTGCCGGAGGCGCTGGAGAAGTGGCCCATAGAGCTGTTCAACAGCCTCATGCCCCGGGTGTACATGATAGTGGAGGAGATTGACCGCCGCTGGAGAGAGCGGGTCAGCGCCCTGGGAGGCAATTACGATACCCTGCGCTCCACCGCCATACTGTGGGACGGCGAGGTCCGCATGGCCAACATGTCCGTCATAGGCTCCGCCAGCGTAAACGGCGTGGCCGCCCTCCATTCGGAGATACTCAAGACCAGCGTTTTCGCCGACTTCTACCGGCTCATGCCCGAGAAGTTCAACAACAAGACCAACGGCGTGAGCCACAGGCGTTTCCTGGTGCAGTCCAATCCCGGACTTGTCGGACTCATCGACGCCGCCGTGGGGCCGGGCTGGGTGGAGGACCTGCCCAGGATATCCCGCCTTGAGGAGTACAGGAACGACCCCGCCTTCCTCGAGAGGTTCGCCGCCATCAAGCGGGACAACAAGGTGCGCCTGGCAGAGTATATAAGGAACACCTCCGGCGTCGTCGTGGACCCGGACTCCGTGTTCGACGTGCAGGTAAAGCGCATCCACGCATACAAGCGCCAGCACCTGAACGCCCTGAAGATACTCGATCTATACAACCGCATCAGGGAAAATCCCGACCTGCCCATAAACAACTACACGTTCATATTCTCCGGCAAGGCGGCTCAGGGCTACGCCCTTGCCAAGGAGATGATAAAGTTCATCAACTCCCTGGCCGACCTCGTCAACTCCGACCCTGTGGTCAGCAGGAAGATCAAAGTGGTGTTCATAGAGAACTTCTGCGTGTCCAACGGCCAGCTCATCTATCCCGCCTCGGACATCTCCGAGCAGATATCCACCGCCGGCAAGGAGGCCAGCGGCACGGGCTGCATGAAATTCATGATGAACGGCGCCGTCACCCTTGGCACCCTCGACGGGGCCAACGTGGAGATCCGCCAGAACGTGGGGGACGAGAATATCGTCATCTTCGGCATGACGGCGGAGGAGGCTATGAACCTCCAGCGCTCCGGCGGCTACAATTCCACGGCTCTCAGCCGTGAGGACGGGCGCATCGGATATCTCACCAGCCAGCTGGTGGACGGCACCTTCCGCAGCCGCGGCTGCGATTTCTGGGGCATCTACGACGCGCTTTTGAGAAATAACGACGAGTATTTCGTCCTCAAGGACTTTCGCTCCTACGTGGAGGCGTGGGAGAGAATGGACGCCCTCTATTCCGACAGGGCGCGGTGGGGCTCCATGAGCGTCATGAACACCGCCCGCTCCGCCTTCTTCTCCAGCGACAGAACGATCAGTGAGTACGCCGACGAAATTTGGCACGTAAAACATAATTAAACCCAAAAGGACAAAACCAGAGGAGGCAGGTAATAAGCTATGCAGAAAAAAGAATGTATTGCAATGCTGCTGGCCGGAGGGCAGGGCAGCAGACTCGGCGACCTTACCAGCGCTATCGCGAAGCCCGCAGTTTCCTTCGGAGGCAAATACAGGATCATCGATTTCAGTCTTTCAAACTGCGCCAATTCCGGCATCGATACCGTGGGCGTGCTCACGCAGTACCGTCCTCTGGTGCTCAACAGCTATCTCGGCACCGGCGCGGCATGGGACATGGACAGCGCCCACGGCGGCGTGAGAGTGCTGCCGCCCTACGCCACCCAGACCGGCGGCGAGTGGTACGCCGGCACCGCCGACGCCATCTATCACAACATCGACTACATAGACTCCTACGACCCGGAGTACGTGCTCATCCTCTCCGGCGACCACATCTACCGGATGGACTACACCCGCATGCTGGACGCCCACAAGGAGAAGAACGCCGGCCTTACGGTGTCGGTCATCGAGGTGCCCTGGGAGGAGGCCAGCCGCTTCGGCATCATGACCACCGACTCCGAGGACAGGATAGTCAGGTTCTCCGAGAAGCCCAAGAGCCCGGACAGCAATCTGGCCAGCATGGGCATCTACATCTTCTCCTGGAAGGTGCTTCGCAAGGCCCTGCTGGAGGACCACGACGACCCGACCTCCGAGAAGGACTTCGGCAAGAACATCATCCCCAGGCTCCTGAGCCAGGGCGAGAACCTTTTCGCCTACCGCTTCGAGGGCTACTGGAAGGACGTGGGCACCATCGACAGCTATTACGAGGCCCAGATGGAGATGATGGACGAGGATCCCCCCTTCAACGTGTACGACAAGTCCATGCACATATTCTCCAACGCCAGCGTTTACCCGCCCCATTACGTGGGCGAGCAGGGCAAGGTCAACGACGCCATGATATGCAACGGCTGCGTGGTGCTGGGCGAGGTGGAACACTCCATCCTGGCCTCCGGTGCCAAAGCGCTGGAGGGCACGGTGGTGAAGGACTCCATAGTCCTGCCGGACGCTGTGATAGGCGAGGGCTCCACTGTTATAAGGGCCATAATAAACGAGGGCGTCACCGTAAAGCCGAACAGCGTCATCGGCAGCGCGGACGGACCCATAACCGTGGTGGGGGAGTCAAGTCCCTTCGCCCGGATAGGCTGAAAAAGAGGTGATCGAGATGAAAAAGACGATAGGATTGATTTCTGCCAGCTATACCAGCCGTGATTTCGGCGGCCTCACCGACGAGCGCTCCTATGCCTCGCTGTCCTACGGCGGCAGGTACCGCCTCATCGATTTCCCCCTTTCCAACATGGTCAACTCCGGCATAGACACCGTGGGCGTGGTGGCCCCCTACAATTTCCGCTCCCTCCTCGACCATCTGGGAGACGGCAAGAGCTGGGACATCAGCCGCAAGGTGGGCGGCATGTACGTGCTGCCCGGCTCCGTGTACGGCGTCTACAACAGCCACAGCAAGTTCCTCATGAGGGACTTCATCGAGAACCGCCGCTATTTCGAGAGGGCGGAGCCCGCCAACGTGCTCATCAGCGGCAGCAACATGATCTACAACATGGATTACCGCCCCTTCATCGAGCGGCACGAGAAGAGCGGCTGCCCCGTCACCTTCCTGTACAAGACCGTGGAGGGGGACGTGCCCGGCATGTATCTCGACGTGGCGGAGGACGGCTCCGTCAAGAAGATCAACTATGACAACGCCTCCGGCAAAAAGCTCTTCCTTGACTGCATGGTGGTGGAGTACAATTTCCTTATGAACTTCATCGAGTGGTTCGGGACCCTGGACTATATGGACATCGTTGAGATAATGATGGACCAGCTCGACGAGATTGGCGCCGACGCTTACGAGTTCACCGGCTACGTGGGGAATATCGACACCGTGGAGGACTACATGCGCGTCAACATGGAGCTGATGGACAAGTCCGTCCGTCAGGAGCTCTTTGAGGGCGACAGACAGATATTCACCAAGGTGCAGGACGAGGCCCCCGTGCTCTACCGTCCCGGCGCGTCGGTGAAGAACTCCTTCATCGCCACGGGCTGCATAATCGAGGGCACCGTGGAGAACTGCATCATCTCCCGGGGCGTCCAGGTGAAAAAGGGCGCGGTGCTGAAAAACTGCATCATCAGCCAGAGCTGCAGCGTGCTCGAGGGCGCCTGCGTGGAAAACGTCATCGCCGACAAGTACGTGACATTCAATCCCGGCACTGAGATAAAGGGCGGGGAGAAGACCCTCGTCATCAGAAAGAGCCAGAGCCTTTGAGAGTTTGGAGAGGGTAAAAATGGAGAAGAAAGTCAAAAAAGAGCCCATAAAGGTGCTTTTTGCCTCGTTTGAGGCCGAACCCTTCATGAAGGCCGGCGGCCTGGGCGACGTGGCGGGAACGCTGCCCGCCTACGTGAAGAGCCCCGGCTTCGACATAAGGGTCATACTGCCCAACCTGAGCGTGATCCCCCGGGAGTACAAGGACAAGATGGTGCTGACCGAGGTGTTCGAGGTGCCCCTGTCCTGGCGGCGGCAGTACTGCGGCCTCATGACCATGAAGTACAAGGGCATCCAGTACTATTTCCTGGATAACGAGTACTACTTCAAGCGGGACCGTATCTACGGCGAGTTTGACGACGGCGAGCGGGCAGCCTTCTACGCCAAGGCGGTGCTGGAGTCCATCCAGCACATCCCCGATTTCATGCCCGACATACTTCACACCAACGACTGGCACGCGGCCCTCATCCCCGTGTATCTCCACGAGCAGTATCGTCAGATACCCGGCTACGACAGGATCAAAACGGTGTTCACCGTACATAATCTCAAGTTCCAGGGCATGTTCTCCGGCTTCATGCTGGGAGACGTGCTGGGCCTGCACGATACCCCCGCCGCCGACCAGATAATGATGGGCGACGCGGTGAACTTCATGCAGGGCGCCCTGCGCTATTCCGACAGGCTCACCACCGTCAGCCCCACCTATGCCCAGGAGATAAGGACCCCCTATTACGGCGAGGGCCTTGACTGGCTGTTCAACGAGCGGGCCGACCGCCTCACCGGCATACTCAACGGCATAGATTACAAGAAGTACGACCCCATGACCGACAAGAATATAGCCCTGCCCTTCAACGCGGACGATCTGGAGAACAAGCGTAAGGACAAGGAGCAGCTGCAGGCCGATCTGGGCCTGGAGGTCAACGCGGACATCCCCCTCTTCGTGGTGGTCAGCCGCCTGACGGAGCAGAAGGGCTTCGACCTTGTCACACAGATAATGCCCCAGATAGCCCAGCGGCGGATGCAGCTGGCGGTGCTGGGCGTGGGCCAGCCGGAGTACGAGGAGTGCTTCCGCTGGTACGCCGGAGAGTACCGGGACAAGGTGGCCGCCTGCATAACCTTCGACGAGCCCCTTTCCCACCGGCTGTACGCCTGCGGCGACGTGCTGATGATGCCCTCCCGCTTTGAGCCCTGCGGCCTTTCCCAGATGATGGCCATGCGCTACGGCTGTCTGCCCCTCGTGAGGGAGACCGGCGGCCTGAAGGACAGCGTCATGCCCTACAACGCCATCACCGGCGAGGGCACCGGCTTCACCTTCGCCAATTACAGCGCCCAGGAGCTGATGGACACCGTTGACAGAGCGCTTACCGTGTGGTATGAGAACAGGCAGGCCTGGGACAGAATGGTGGTCACCGCCATGAAGTCCGATTTCAGCTGGAAGGCCTCCGCGAAGCAGTACCGGCAGCTCTACAAGGAACTGGCGGGCTGAAAACAAATAACAGTCAGGACATAGTTTTTCATGCAGATTTGCCATAATTCACATGACGAGACTTTCCGCCGCCCCTTTGGGGCGGTGGAAGTTTCCTCGGAGGTCCGCATCGCCCTCAGGGCAGACGGCGCAGGCAGCGCGGTGCTGCGTCTGTGGCGGGACGGGGCGGGGGAGACCCGCATACCCATGACCTGCGAGGGAGAATACTTCACCGCGGTCGTAGCCGCGCCGGACACGGCGGGGCTTATCTGGTATTACTTCATCGTCACCGACGGCGATGGCAATACCGTTTTTTACGGCAACGACGACGACAACCTGGGCGGCGAGGGGAAACAGTACGACCATGAGCCCCCGTCTTACCAGATAACCGTATATAAAAAAGCTCCGGTGCCGGAGTGGTACAAGAACGCCCTGGTATACCAGATATTTCCCGACAGATTCGCCCGGGGGGCGGACTGGCGGGAGAGGGTGGAGAAAAGCGCCCGCCCCGCGGGCTGGATAGGTCCCCGCCGCGTCATCCAGCAGGACTGGGACGACGTGCCCTACTATACGAAGGACGATACCGGCGCCGTGACCCGCTGGCCCTTTTTCGGCGGCACGCTGGAGGGAGTGCGGGAGAAACTGCCCTATCTGAAGTCCCTGGGCGTAACGGCCATCTACTTCAATCCCATCTTCAAGGCGGCGTCGAACCACCGTTACGACACCGCCGACTATATGACCGTGGACCCCATGCTTGGTGAGGAGGAGGACTTCCTGCGCCTCATCAGAGAGGCGAAGGAGGCGGGCATATCCGTCATACTTGACGGGGTGTTCAGCCACACCGGGGCCGACAGCATCTACTTCGACCGCTGCGGCAACTACGGCACCGGCGCCTGCTCCGACGGGGATTCCCCCTACAGGAGCTGGTACCGCTTCACCCCCGACGCCTCCAGACCCTACGAGTGCTGGTGGGGGGTGGACGACCTGCCCAACGTGGAGGAGAACGACCCGGGCTACGTTGATTTCATCTGCGGCAGCAGCGGCGTTCTGCGCCGGTGGCTGGACGCGGGCGTCAGAGGCTGGCGGCTGGACGTGGCCGACGAGCTGCCCGACGCGTTTATAGAAAACGTGCGCCGCGCCGTCAAGGAATGCGGCGACAACGTGCTGATCGGCGAGGTGTGGGAGGACGCCAGCAACAAGTTCAGCTACGGCGCTCTGCGCAGGTATCTGCTGGGCGACGAGCTGGACGCCGCCATGAACTACCCCTTTCGTTCCGCCGCCATCGACTTCGTCATGGGCCGCAGCGATGAAAAAACGCTGCGCCGCCGCATGACCTCCCTGATGGAGAACTATCCTCCCGAAAACTTCTACGGCAGCCTTAACCTCATCGGCGGCCATGACAGGATGCGCATACTCACCCTTCTGGGCGGCGCCGACGAGGACCTTGACGAGAAATACCGGGAGCGGTACCGCCTGACCTCGGAGCAGTACGTGCTGGCCCGTCGGCGGCTGAAGCTCCTGTCGGTGCTGCAGTACACCGTGCCCGGCGTGCCCTGCGTGTACTACGGCGACGAGGCCGGGTGCGAGGGCTATCCCGACCCGTACAACCGGGGGACGTACCCCTGGGGCAGGGAGGACGGCGAGATCCTCTACCATTACAGGATGCTGGGTACCCTGTACCGTGAGCACCCGGCGCTGAAGTCGGGGGATTTTAAGCAGATCGACGCGGGGGAGGGCGTTTACGGCTTCTTCCGCTCCGACGGGAACGAGCGCGTTCTCGTGCTGGCAAATCCGGACGTCAGCGGGATGAGGACAGTCACCGTCCCGGTAATGGAGGAGTACGCCCTGGAGCTGCTGTCGTCAAGGGAATATGATATAGAGGACGGTACCCTCACCGTCACGCTGGACGGCTGCTCCGCCGTGATGGTCCTGCTGCTGAAGAAACCGCCGAAAAAAGAGATATTTGACCGGGCCGCCGGCGTGATATGCCATATAAGCTCCCTGCCCTCCGGCACAATGGGGGCCGACGCGAGAAAGTTCGTGGATTTCCTGGCCGACTCCGGCATGAAGCTGTGGCAGATACTGCCGCTGAACCCGGTGGGACTGGGTGATTCGCCGTATCTGAGTCCCGCGGTGTTCGCCGGGAATACGGCGCTTATAGACAGGACGGATATACCGGACATGTCCGGCTTTGAGGATTTCCGCCGGGCCAACGCTTACTGGCTGGAGGACTACGCCCTTTACAGCGCCCTTCGGGAGCATTTCGGCGGCGCGGCGTGGCAGGACTGGCCGGAGGACGCCCGGGACAGGACCGATCTTGAAAAATACCGCGTAATGCTCCGGGGCAGGACGGAGGAGCTGGAGCGGGAGCAGTACGTTTTCTTCACGCAGTGGGCGGAGCTGAAAAAGTACGCCAACGACCGCGGGATATCCGTTGTGGGCGACATGCCCGTATACTGCGCGCCGGACGGGGCCGACACCTGGGCCCGCCGTGAGGAGTTCCGGCTGGATGAAAAGGGCCGCCTGACCTGCCGGGCAGGAGTGCCCCCGGACTACTTCTCCGAGGACGGACAGGACTGGGGCAACCCGCTGTACGACTGGGACGAGATGGAGAGGAACGGTTACCGCTGGTGGATGGAGCGCCTGCGCGTGAGCGCGGAGCGGTTCGACTGCACCCGCCTTGACCACTTCCGCAGCTTTGCCGGTTACTACGCCATCCCCGCCGGAGCTACGGCGAAGCAGGGCTTCTGGCAGCCCGGGGCCGGTATGAGGTTTTTCCGCGCCCTGCGGGAAAAGCAGGGAGATATGAAGATCATCGCCGAGGATCTCGGCGTGCTGGACAGCGCGGTGTATAACCTCATAAAGCTGACGGGCTTTTCCGGTATGAACGTGTGGCAGTTCTCCGCCGACGAGATGGCGCGGATGACGCCCGACGAGTGTCTTACCCGGGTGTTCTATTCCGGTACTCACGACAACCAGACCCTTGTGAGCTGGTGCGCCGATACCGTGGGCGGCGACGGGATATCCACCGCCCGGGATATAATCCGGCGGCTCTACGGCTCAAAGGCCCCGTGGGTCATCCTGCAGCTGCAGGACGTGCTGCTGCTGGACGACGCTCACCGGCTGAACGTGCCCGGCACCGCCGAGGGCAACTGGCACTGGCGTGTGGACGGCGATCTGCTGACCGGCGAGGTCGCCCGCAGGTTCCGCGCCTTGGCGGAGGAGCTCCGAAGATAAACAATGACCGCCCGGAGAAGTTCCCCGGGCGGTTATTTTATGGTCTTCGCCGTTGATACGGCGGGGAAAAGATGATAAAATCTATCGTGATACGACAACGCTGCTTCGGTAGGGCTTATGCGATATACAATAGAGATAAACGACGACTTTGATCTGAAAAAGATATTCGAGTGCGGCCAGTGCTTTCGCTGGAACGAGACGGAAACGGGCGTGTGGTCCGGCGTGGCCATGGGCCGGGCCGCCCGGGTGAGCTTCGACGGGCGGATACTCACCATAGCCGACAGCGCCCCGGAGGGGGCGGAGAACGTGTGGCCGGAGTATTTTGACCTTGACCGCGACTACCGGGCTGCCAGGCAGGCCGTAGCCGTGGACGGCTATATGGCCGCGGCGGGGGAGTTCGGCGCAGGCATCCGTATCCTCAATCAGGACCGGTGGGAGACGCTGTGCTCCTTCATAATCTCCCAGTGCAACAACATACCCCGTATAAAGAAGATAGTGG
Organism: Oscillospiraceae bacterium; assembly: GCA_016286595.1. Lineage (GTDB taxonomy): Bacteria > Bacillota > Clostridia > Oscillospirales > Oscillospiraceae > RUG626. The sequence goes on from JAEETR010000133.1 coordinate 19,355, forward strand.
AGACCATGGCCTCATGCTTTGGGGACGAGGTGGCGTTCCGGGGGGAGACCCGTCACGCCTTCCCGTCGGCAGCGGCCGTCGCCGCGCTGGAGCCGGAGGACCTGTCCCCCCTGCGGTGCGGCTATCGGGCGCCATACGTAATTGCCGCCGCCAGGGCCGTCGCCTCCGGCGGGCTGGACCTGGACGCCCTTTCCCGTACAGACGAGGACACGGCCCGCAGGACGCTGAAAGCCCTGCCGGGCATTGGGGACAAGGTGGCCAACTGCGTCATCCTGTTCTCCCTTCGCATGGGCGGAGCGTTCCCCGTGGATACGTGGATGAAAAAGGCCCTTTCCCGGCACTATCCCGACGGCTTCGACCCGGCCGTTTTCGGTCAAAACGCCGGACTTGCCCAGCAGTACATGTTCTATTATCAGCGCAGTTTTACCGAAAAGGAAAATGCGTCGTAAAATGGCTTGACACCCCGCATTTACGGTGATAACATAACGGACAATATACGTAAAACAACAATATAATGAGGAGGAGAAGACATGGCCTATATCTGCCCCGAACCGTCCCACACCTTCAGTGAGTATCTGTTCATCCCCGGTTATTCCGGACCGGACTGCACGCCGGACAACGTGTCCCTGAAAACGCCCCTTGTCAAGTTCCGCAAAGGCGAGGAACCGGCTATATCCATGAACATCCCCATGACGTCGGCAATAATGCAGGCCGTGTCCGACGACCGCATGGCCGTTGCTCTCGCCAGAGAGGGCGGCGTCAGCTTCATCTACGGCTCCCAGTCCATCGAGGACCAGGCGGCCATGGTGGCCCGCGCCAAGGCCTACAAGGCCGGATTCGTGGTCAGTGACTCCAACCTCCGCCCCGACGATACCCTCAACGACGTTCTCGCTCTCGTGGAGCGCACCGGTCACGATACCGCCGCCGTCACCGAGGACGGCAGCCCCACCGGAAAGCTCCTGGGCATAGTTACCCGCCGCGACTACCGCGTCTCCCGCATGACCGGCGAGGAGAAGGTGGAGTCCTTCATGACCCCCCTTGAAAAGCTGGTCGTCGCTCCCGCGGACACCAGCCTCAAGGAGGCCAACGACATTATCTGGGAGCACAAGATAAACGCCCTGCCCATCGTGGACGACAAGGGCAGCCTGATGTACTTCGTTTTCCGCAAGGATTACGACTCCCACAAGGAAAATCCCCTGGAGCTGCTGGACGACCACAAGAAGTATATCGTGGGCGCGGGCATAAACACCAGGGACTACGCCGAGCGCGTCCCCGCGCTTGTTGAGGCCGGCGCTGACGTGCTGTGCATCGACTCCTCCGAGGGCTACACCGCCTGGCAGGAGTACACCCTGAAATGGATCAAGGACAAGTACGGCGACAGCGTCAAGGTCGGCGCGGGCAACGTGGTCGACGGCAGGGGCTTCCGCTTCCTGGCCGAGCACGGCGCCGACTTCGTCAAGGTGGGCATCGGCGGCGGCTCCATCTGCATCACGCGCGAGACCAAGGGCATCGGCCGCGGCCAGGCGACCGCGCTGATCGAGGTGGCCCAGGCGCGGGACGAGTATTACAGGGAGACCGGCGTCTAT
>JAEETR010000134.1 GCA_016286595.1 Oscillospiraceae bacterium
CCCAGGGTCTTGCCGACGACGCGGACCTCGTCCTTGTACAGGAACTTGATAGGCTCCACCAGCTCAAAGTTCAGATCCTCGGGCAGACCGCCCACGTTGTGATGGCTCTTGACAGGGCCTGACTCCAGAATGTCGGGATAGATGGTGCCCTGGGCCAGGAACTCGATGCCGTTGAGCTTCTTGGCCTCCTCGGCAAACACGTCGATGAATTCCTTGCCGATGATCTTGCGCTTGGCCTCGGGGTCGGCCACGCCGGCCAGCTTGTCCAGGAACCGGTCCACCGCGTCGACGTAAATAAGATTGGCGCCCAGCTCCTCACGGAACACGCGGATGACCTGCTCGGGCTCTCCCTTGCGGAGGAGGCCGTGGTTCACGTGCACGCACACGAGGTTCTGACCGATAGCCTTAATCAGCAGCGCGGCCACCACGGAGGAGTCTACGCCGCCGGAGAGGGCCAGCAGCACTTTTTTGTCGCCTATCTGCGCCTTGAGCGCGGCGAGCTGTTCGTCGATGAATTTCTGCGCCAGCTCCGTCGTGGTGATGCGGGCCAGAGATTCGGGTCTTACGTTGTTTTCCATATGACGTTCCTCCGTTTTTTATAGATCATGCCGCCGACGCCGGCCACGGCTCCGCGGCTTTTTTTATGGTGGTAGTATAGTCCAAATCGGCGGAAAATGTCAATAAACGGCGGCGGACATAAGAAATTTTTTCAAATTCTTCAGCGCAATATCGTGATAAAGCCTTGACATCATAATTCGGGCTTATTATAATGCAGTTATTGTAGCGGCAAAGGCGTCGCGGAGGCTTCCGGTCGCTCTTTGTCTTTTTTTATTTTATGGAAGGAATGGTTTTTTTACTATGAAGAACGAGTATATGCTTCAGGTGCTTGAGACCGTCAAGCGCCGCAACGCCGCCGAGCCCGAGTTCGTTCAGGCCGTGACCGAGGTTTTTGAGAGCCTTGAGCCCGTTATCGACGCCCGTCCCGATTTCGTGGAGGCCGGCATCCTCGAGCGCATCGTGGAGCCCGAGCGGATGGTCACGTTCCGCGTCCCCTGGGTCGACGACAGCGGCAAGGTCCAGGTCAACAGAGGCTTCCGCGTGCAGTTCAACAGCGCCATCGGCCCCTACAAGGGCGGCATCCGTCTGCACCCCTCCGTTTACAGCGGCATCATAAAGTTCCTGGGCTTTGAGCAGGTATTCAAGAACAGCCTCACCTCCCTGCCCATGGGCGGCGGCAAGGGCGGCTCCGATTTCGACCCCAAGGGCAAGAGCGACAGAGAGATAATGGCCTTCTGCCAGAGCTTCATCGCCGAGCTGTACCGCCACATCGGCGCCAACTGCGACGTGCCCGCCGGCGATATCGGCGTGGGCGCCCGGGAGATAGGCTATATGTTCGGCTATTATAAGAAGCTCACCGGTCAGTTCGAGGGCGTTCTCACCGGCAAGGGCATCCCCTACGGCGGCTCCCTGGCCCGTACCGAGGCCACCGGCTTCGGCGTGTGCTACTTCGCCGACGAGATGTTCAAGGCCAACGGCAAGAGCTTCGCCGGTTCCACCGTGGTGATCTCCGGCTCCGGCAACGTGGCCATCTACGCCTGCCAGAAGGCCACCGCTCTGGGCGGTAAGGTCGTGGCCATGAGCGACTCCAACGGCTACGTGTACGACCCCGAGGGCATCGACCTGGCCGCCATAAAGGACATCAAGGAGGTCCGCCGCGCCCGCATCAAGGAGTACGTCAACTATCGTCCCAACGCCAAGTACACCGAGGGCTGCTCCGGCATCTGGACCATCCCCTGCGACGTGGCTCTCCCCTGCGCCACCCAGAACGAGATCAATGAGGAGAGCGCCAAGGCTCTCGTCAAGAACGGCTGCTGGGCCGTGGTCGAGGGCGCCAATATGCCCTCCACCCCCGAGGCCATAGCCACTTATCAGTCCAACGGCCTGCTGTTCGGGCCCGCCAAGGCTGCCAACGCCGGCGGCGTTTCCGTGTCCGGTCTGGAGATGACCCAGAACTCCATGCGTCTGAGCTGGACCTTCGAGGAGGTCGACGAGCGGCTGCACGGCATCATGAAGAACATCTTCAAGGCCTGCGACGACGCCGCCAGGACCTACGGCATGGAGGGCAACTATCAGGCCGGCGCCAACATCGCCGGATTCCTGAAGGTGGCCGAGGCCATGAAGGCTCAGGGTTGCGTGTAATACCCGCACTTTCCGATCCGAAACGGGGAGCAGACGCCGTCTGCTCCCCGTTTTAATTGATCGTCACCGGATTTTTACCCTTTTCAGGGGATTTTCTCCCCGTTTATCGTTGCAAACCACGGAAGGAAATGGTACACTGTCCTTACCGGACGTTTCCCGGTAAGACTACATATGGAGGAAAGGTGTTATGAAAGTTTGTCCCAAATGCGGCGCACAGCTTGACGATAACGTTGCTTTCTGCGTAAACTGCGGCACCGCCCTTAACGCGCAGCCCGCTCCCGAGGCACCCGCCGCTCCCGCAGCGCCCGAGGCCCCTGCGGCTCCCGCCGTCCCCGTGGCTCCCGTAGCTCCCCAGCCCATTCCCGCGGCTCCCGTGTTCGATCCCACCGATCATACCGCCGAGTTCGATCCCAAGGATATCTCCGACAACAAGGTCGTGGCCATGATAGTCTATCTCATGGGCCCCATCGGCATCATCATCGCCGCCCTGCTGTCCAAGGAGAGCCCCTACGTCGGCTTCCACGTCCGCAACGAGCTGAAGATCAGCGTGTGCTGCATCCTGGTCGCTCTCGTAATGAGCCTTCTTATCTGGACCATCATCGTCCCCATCGTGGCCGGCATCGCCCTGCTGGTGCTGGTTGTCATCGACATCATCTGCTTCTTCCAGGTCTGCAAGGGCCAGGCGAAGGAGCCCGCCATCATCAAGAACCTCAAGTTCCTCAAGTAATTTCCGATTACATAAAAAGACGTCCCGAGATACTCGGGACGTCTTTTTTGCTTTGATTTGCTCACTCCAGCGCTTCCACGACGGACTGCAGGCGCTCGATGATGTTGATCTTCTGGGGGCACACGCTCTCGCACTGGCCGCAGCCGATGCACTCGCTGGCCATGGCGCCCTCGCTGGTGGCCCGCTCGTAACGGCGCTTCGCGTTGGCCATGGAGTTGAAGTACAGCAGCTGGTTCATGGCGGTGAAGATATCGGGTATCTTGATGCCCATGGGGCAGCCGGGCTCGCAGTAGCGGCAGGCGGTGCAGGGGATGGTGGGGATGGCGTTGAAGGCGGCCATAGCGTCGTCGATGACCTTGAGTTCCTCGGCGGTCATGGGCTTGACGTCCTTGAGGGTGTTGATGTTGTCCTCAAGCTGCTCGGCGGTGTTCATGCCGGACAGGATGGTCATGATGCCGGGCTGGGATGCCACGAAATGCATGGCCCAGGAGGCGCAGGAGGCGTCGGGCTTGGCAGCCTTGAATATCTTCGCCACGCTCTCGGGGGGATTTGCGAGGGAGCCGCCCTTGACGGGCTCCATTACCACCACGGGCTTGCCGAACTTCCGGGCGACCTCAAGGTTCTTGCGGGACTGGACGGACTCGCTCTCCCAGTCGTTGTAGTTTATCTGCAGCTGGATGAAGTCCACGTCGGGGTGGGCGGTGAGTATCTGCTCCAGCACGTCGGCGGTGTCGTGGAAGGAAAAGCCCATGTTCTTTATCTTTCCCTCCGCCTTGCGGGCGGCCACGAAGTTCCACAGATCGTAATCGTCAAGTATCTTCAGTCTGTCGGCGCTGAGGCTGTGGAGCAGATAGAAGTCGAAGTAGTCCACGCCGCTGTGCTCCAGCGACTCGTAGAACATGGCCTCCGCCTCCTCCTTGCTGTTTGCCTTCCAGGCGGGGAGCTTGGTGGCGATGGTGTAGCTGTCACGGGGATAGCGCTCCACCAGGGCCTGACGCATGGCGTCCTCGCTGCCGGCATAGGCGCGGGCGGTGTCGAAATAGGTAAAGCCGCTGGCCATGAACTGGTCCACAAGGGCCTTCACCTTCTCAATGTCGATGGCGCCGGTATCGTCGGTGGGCAGGCGCATGAGGCCGAAGCCCAGTCTGGGTATTCCGTCAAAATTAAGCATGGTACGTCTCCTTATGTATTTTGGTGCTTGTATTATAGTACATGGAGCCCCCTCCAAGTCAATGGAAAACCGGAAAAAATCGGGTAAATACGTCTGTTTTTCCTTGACCGCCAACGCTTTTTCGCCGTTTTGCCCGGAGAAGGCGGCAAAAACCGTAACAATTCACCAAAACGTGACATTCTCAAATAATTTACAATTTGTTTTTTGATTTTTCCCGGTTGATACATTATATTATTAGTGGTATCATGTGAGGTGCTGTTGTCCTTCGTGACACCGACAACGAAACGGCCGCTTCATGCGGCTGACGCTGTAAATCGGGAGGCGATATCTTTGATAGAAGTGCGCAATCTTGTAAAGCGCTATGGTGAGACCCTTGCCGTGGACGATATCAGCTTTACGCTGGAGCCCGGCAAGATCTACGGATTCCTGGGCCCCAACGGCGCGGGCAAATCCACCACCATGAACATAATGACCGGTTATCTGGGAGCCAGCTCCGGCGACGTCATTATAAACGGCTACAACATCCTCGACGATCCTGAAAAGGTGAAGCAGTACATCGGCTACCTGCCGGAGCTGCCTCCCCTGTATATGGAGATGACCCCGGAGGAATATCTGCAGTTCGTGGCCCGGCTCAAGAAGATCCCCAAGGAGAAGCAGTCCGAGGAGATCGAGCTGGCCATAGAGCGCACGCATATAGACGAGGTGAGAAACAAGCTCATCTCCAACCTCTCAAAGGGCTACCGGCAGAGAGTCGGTCTTGCCCAGGCCATCATGGGCATGCCTGAGGTCATGATCCTGGACGAGCCCACCGTGGGTCTCGACCCCAAGCAGATCATCGAGATCCGCGACCTCATAAAGAGCCTTGCCCAGGAGCACACGGTCATCCTGTCCTCCCACGTGCTGGCGGAGGTGCAGGCCATCTGCGACCATATACTTATTATATATAACGGCAAGCTCATCGCCAGCGGCACCCCCGAGGAGCTGGAGGAGCTCATCGGCGCCTCCTCCATGGAGGTCGTGCTCAAGACCAACTCCTCCGAATCCGCCCGCCGCATACTTGAGGGCATCGAGGGCATCAGCTCCGTCACCGTCACCAGGTTCGAGGACGGCGTCACCAGTCTGCTGCTCAAGCTCAACAAGGGTGCGGACGTGCAGGAGGCCGTTTTCAACGCCTGCGTGCAGGCCGGTTTCCCCATACTCACCCTGAAATCCACCGAGATGAGTCTCGAGAACATCTTCCTCGAGCTCACTGAGGCCGCCGCCGAGGACAACATCCCCGTGGCGGGCTACAACTACGACGAAGGAGGCAGTGACGAATGACAGCGATATTCCGCCGTGAGCTCCGCTCCTACTTCTCCTCCATGATCGGCTACGTCTTCGTGGCGGCCGCCGTGGCAGTTATCGGCTTCTACTTCATGATCCGCAACATGATGGCCGGATATCCCGGCTTCGGCGGCACGGTATCGAGCCTTACGTCTTTCCTGATGATACTTATCCCGCTGCTGACCATGAAGTCCATGTCCGAGGAGCGCAAAAACAAGACAGACCAGCTTCTCTTCACCTCTCCGGTGAGCATCACCGACATCGTGGTGGGCAAATACCTGTCCATGCTGCTGGTTTACGCCGTTCCCCTGCTGATAAGCTGTCTGTGCCCCGTGATAATCGCGATATACGGCGCCACCAGCCAGCTGCTGGGCGACTACTGCACCATCTTCGCGGTGTTCTGTTTCGGCGCCATGCTCATCTCCATCGGTCTTTTCATCTCCTCCCAGACGGAGAACCAGATAATCGCGGCCATCGTCACCTTCATAGTGATACTGCTGCTCGACCTGTGGGAGACCTTCATCAGCATACTCCCCACCTCCGCCGGAGCGTCCTTCGCCGGATGCCTGGTGCTGTGGCTGGTCGTTGCCATGATCTACTTCCTCTTCTCCAGGGATATCAGCCTGACGCTGATAGTTGCCGCCGTGGGCGGGTTCATCCTCACGGCCATCTATCTTGTGAAGGCGTCCCTGTATGAGAACATCCTGGTCAAGCTGATGTCCGCGCTGTCCATACTCGGGCCGGTGGACAACTTCGCCAACTACAACGTGTTTGACGTGAAGGGCATTGTAATGTACTTGTCCATCTCCGCGCTGTTCGTGTTCCTGACCGTACAGGGCGTGCAGAAACGCCGCTGGAGCTGACAGGGAGGTACGAAGCTATGAGTAATAAAGACATAAATATCCCCGCCGTCGATACGGCGGACACCAAGGCCACCGTTATTTCCAAGCGTTCCGTTAAGCGGGGCGCCGTGGCCGCCAGCTCTGTGGCGATAATCGTTATAATCACCATTTTCCTCAACCTCATCGTGGGCCAGCTGCCCACCAGCGTCACGGAGTTCGATATATCCAGCCAGCAGTTCTACACCGTGTCCGACGTGTCGAAGGACTTCCTCAAGACGCTGGACAAGGATATCGAGCTGGTGCTCTTCGCTGCGGAGCAGGACATCGACAGCCGAATACTCAAGTTCGTGTCCAACTACGCCGCCCTGTCTCCCCGCGTCACCTGGCGGGCCGTGGACCCCGTGCTCTACCCCTCTGCCGTTGAGCAGTACGAGGGCGTGGCCAACTCCCTGGTGGTCAGCTGCAAGGAGACCGGCCGGAAGAAGACCGTGAACTTTGAGGGCGCGACCAACGCGCTCATCCTCACCGCCAGCCGCACCAATCTCTACACCTACGAGGTCCAGAACTATCAGTCCTCTTTTGACGCCGACGGTCAGATAACCAGCGCCATCAACTTCGTCACCAATCCTCCCGAGTCCAAGATCTACCTTACGGAGGGCCACGAGGAGGTTATGCTGCCGGTCAACTGCCGTGACCTTATAAACAAGGCCAACATCGACATCTCCACCAAGAAGCTGAATCTTCTCATGGACGGTGCCATCCCCGACGACTGCGACCTTCTGATGTGCATAGATCCCAGCACCGACCTGAACAAGGACGAGATGACCATCATCTCCGACTACCTGTCAAAGGGCGGCCGGGTCATGATCATAATCAACTACGACAACCTTGAAAACTTCAACGCCCTGCTGAGAGATTACGGTCTTGACATGCAGAAGGGCGGCATCGGCGACGAGCTGCGTTACTATCAGCAGTACGCCAACTATTATGGCTACTACTGCATAGCCCCCATCCTCTACTACGACCACCCCATCACCGCCGATATCAGCGACGTCAACGCCATCACCGCCACGCCCAACGGCTTCCTGCAGGTGGACCCCATCCGCGACACCATCGACGTTAAGGGCTTCATGTTCACCAGCGCCAGCGGTATCCGCTACGTTGACGAGAGCGACTACACCGAGAACACCGTCTATACCCTGGGCGCCACCGCTACCGAGAAGATAACGAAGGACGACGGCACCGAGGACGAGGGCATCCTCACCGCCTTCTCCACATATCTGCTGATAGACGACAGCATCACCGGCACCTATCCCAGCATGGCGAACCTGACCGTATTCATAAACGCCGTCACCAACAGCATAAAGGACGCCACCGGCGGCATCTCCATCCCCTCCAAGAGTCTGGTGACCGCCAGGAACACCATCAACAATTACATGGTGTGGAGCATCCTGTTCATGGCCGTTATCCCCGTGGCGGTGCTCACCTTCGGTCTTGTTTACTGGCTCAGACGGAGGCGGCGTAAATGAGCAAGAGCACAAAGCAGCTTATCGTACTGTGCATCGTGCTGGTCATCCTCGTCGGCGGCTATTTCGGCATAGGCGTATACAAGAAATATCAGGAGCAGAAGGCCATAGCCGCCCAGATCCACGTTGGCGACCTGGCCGACCTGGTGGACGTGTCCTACACTCTGGACGGCGAGAAATTGTCCTTCTACCTTGACGGCAAGGTGTGGCGCTGCTCCGCCGACCCGGCCCGCCCTCTCGACCCCAAGCATTTCGAGAAGATCAAGACCTATCTGGTGGGTCTGACCGCTGCCAAGACCATCCAGGCCACGGACACCATCGAGGCCTACGGTCTGGACAAGCCCTGCACCTTTGAGGCCACCGACGATAAGGGCCACTCCGTCACGCTGCTGCTGGGCGGTGCCGCGGGAGACGGCGTGAACTGTTACGCCCGCTTCCCCGGCAACGACACCATCTACGTCATCGACAACGCCCTGCTGTGGTACACCGGCAAGACCCTGGATTACATGACCGCAGTCGACGATATCCCCGAGATTTCCGACAAGGATCTGATCGGCTTCTCCGTGTCCTGCGCTGACGGCAACATCATCGTGGCCCCCGGCGCCGAGATCGGTCACGATGAAAACGGCAACCCCATTTACGAGTGGTGGGTCAAGTACAACGACGGAGAGCCCGTCCTCCTGGACGAAGAGGGCGAGCGTGTGATCTACGAGATCCGCTCCCTCATAAAGAACACCATGTGGTTCTCCGCCTGCACAAACTACAACGCCGGCGAGGAGGATCTCAAGGAATACGGACTTGATTCCCCCGTCCTGGCCGTGGATACGAGATGGACCGACACCTATTCCGAGACTGGCGAGGGCGAGTACATCGTCCGGTTCGGCGACAAGGTTCCGGATCAGGAGTACTACTACGCCAAGCTTGACGGCTCCAATTCCGTGGGCACCTTCCGCGCCCTGGGCTTCAATCAGTTCTATGACTCCGTGAGCGCCGTGGCCGCTTACCTGGAAAAGAACCAGTAAACTGCGATACAACACAAAAAAGCCGGATGAAGAGATGCTTCATCCGGCTTTCCTTTTTTCACCGCTTATTTTCTCATGCACCAGCGCATGGCGTTTGTCAGCAGCTTTTTGAACTGGGGATTGAGATACACGTCCAGGCAGTGGCCCGG
>JAEETR010000012.1 GCA_016286595.1 Oscillospiraceae bacterium
ATAATCTTCGGCGCATTCCCGCTGAACCTGCTGCCGCTGGTGGCTGTGGGCAACTTCTTCCTGTTCTGCGGCGACGAGGTCATATCCGCTTTCCGGCAGGGCCGGGCGGTGAACAGAGCAATGCGGGCCCGGACGGTACAGTTCCGCGCGGCCGCTGCCGCCGAACCTCCGAGGGCTGAAGAGAAGAAGTACCGCCACAAATGCGCCGTATGCGGCCGCACCGACGCCGACTACCCGGATCTTGAATTCCGGTACTGCTCAAGGTGCGCGGGATATCACTGCTTCTGTCAGGACCACATCAACAATCACATACATTTCACCGAATAAGAAAGCCGGGGCGTTTTCGCCCCGGCTTTTCAAAACCGACACAAAGATTACACATCCGCGCCGTAGGATCTCCTTATAAACGGCATGGAGGGTAGCGATGGACTACAGGATACTCATCGTGGAGGACGAGGACAGGCTCCGTTCGGTGCTGTCCGACTACTTCGTGAGCCGGGGCGACGAGGCCCACACGGCGGAAAACGGGGCGGTGGCCCTGGAGGCGGCGGAGGAGGGCGATTTCGACGCGGTGATAATGGACATAATGATGCCGGAGCTGGACGGGTTTTCCGTCTGCCGGGCCCTGCGGCGCAGCAGCGACGTGCCGGTGATCCTGCTCACCGCCCTTTCCGCCGAGGAGGACAAACTCTTCGGCTATGAGCTGGGGGCCGACGACTACGTGACGAAGCCCTTTTCCATGGCGGTGCTGTACGCAAAGACGGAGGCGCTCATACGCCGCCGCCGGGGCAGCGTGCGTACCGGGGACGTGATGGAGGCCGGAGGCATATCCGTCCGGCTGTCAACCCGCCGGGTCACGGCGGGAGGCCGGGAGATAACGCTGACTCCGAAGGAGTACGCCTTACTTGAATGCCTGATGCGCAACCGGGGCATCGTGATGAGCCGGGAGCAGCTGCTGGTGAAATGCTGGGGCTACGATTACGACGGCGAAGCCAGGGCCGTGGACACGCAGATACGGCGTCTGCGGGAGAAGCTGGGAGAGTGCGCCGGGTGCATCAAAACGGTCATCAAGGCCGGTTACAGACTGGAGGCGTGAAATGCCGAACTGGGGCTACGAACTGACCCGGGATATGAACGTATATTCCCATCAGCAGCTCCTTGAGATGAATCTCGATGCTGCCGAACGGGCCCGGGAGCGGCTGGGGCTCGACGACGCGGGACCCCGCGGGGGCCGCGGGACCATGTCATGGGTCATCCGCGTTATGATCTGCGCCGTGCTTATACTGGCGGCCGCTCTGACCGCCGTCACCCTTATCCTGGCTGTGGAGGTGCGAAGCCGCTTCCTGAGCGGCATGGACGGCGCCGTGGAGGCCAACTGCACCTTTGCGTACAGCGCGCTGGAGGATCTTTGCGGCGGCGCGCCGGACGACGCTTTGCGTGAAAACAGCTATTACTGCCGGCTTTTCAACGCCGCTGCCACCTTCCCCATCTCTTCCGCTTCCACCTCGTACATCCCCGAATCCGAGCAGACTTTTACCCGCCCGGAATGGATAGATTACGACTACTATCTGGCCGCGGCCCGGGACGGCAAGATATTATTCGGGTCGTCCTCGTACATCGACTTCGTCTATGCCGCCGACGACGGCACACAAAGGAGCGCCGTATGTCCCCTGCCGGAGGATTTCCCCGTCGGTCGGTTCGGCTTTTCCTCCTTTGACGGCAGAAAAGGCGTCTCCGGCACCGCTTCTTGGAATTCCATGAAGTGCGATCTGAAGGGCTGGCTTGAAAACGGCTGGCTGTTCCATCTCGTCAGTATGTATGACGCCTCCGACGCCGTCTATCAAAGCGGCGCGGCCGTGCCCGACGGGGCCGCGCTTATAACGCAGCACTTTGACGGCCGCAGACTGGTCCGTCTTTACGGCGGCTCCTCCCCCTTCCGTCTGCGGGGCGTGAAGTATCCCGGTCTTGACGCGCTGGCGGCGGAGTTCGCGCCGCTGGTGTCGAAGACGGACGACAGCCGTCTTATCGCCCATTACGGGCTATGGAACACGGTGTATCTCAACGCCCGCTTCCTCCCCTCTCCCGACGGGGAGGGAGCCGTCACGATGATATACGCCGCCCGGTGCTCGCCTGTGAGCACCGCCATGAAATCCCTGACAAAGGTGTACGTTATCACCATGTCGGGCATGGCATTACTGGCCGTTATCTTCATTTTCAGCATCCGCGGCGGACTGGTACGGCCCATGAAAGCGGTGGAGCTGGGGGCCGCGGAGAACGTGTTCGTCCCCTACGGCAAAAACAAAATGTGGCGGGAAGCGCAGGAGCTCTACGCCTACGAGCGGGCTCAGACGAACTACATCCGGGGTCAGAAAAACGAGATAACGCGGCTCAGCACCGCCCTCGACTACGCCCGGAAGGCGGAGGAAAACCGCCGGGAGATGGTGTCCGCCATCGCCCACGAGCTTAAAACGCCTCTTGCCGTCATCCACGCCTACGCCGAAGGGCTGCAGGAGCGTATCGCCGAGGACCGGCGGGACGAGTATCTGTCCACCATCCTTTCCGAGGCGGAGAAGATGGACGGTATGGTGCTGGAGATGCTGGACCTGAGCCGTCTTGAGGCGGGCCGGGTGAAGCTCAGCCGGGACGAGTTCTCCCTGACCGCGCTGGCGGAGCGTGCCGCGGAGAAGTTCGCGCCCATTGCGGCGGAGCGGGGGCTCACCGTGACCGTCCATTCCGGCGGGGATTGCCGTATCACCGCCGACGAGGCGAGGATATCGCAGGTGACGGACAATCTCTTTTCAAACGCCGTCAGATATACCCCGGAGGGCGGAAACATCGACGTATATACTTACGAGGGCACGGCCGATGTATCCCTGACGGTGGAAAATACCGGCGCCCACTTCACCGACGAGGAGCTGTCAAAGCTGTGGGACGTGTTCTACATGACCGACTCCGCCCGGGGCGGCAGCGGCAGCGGGCTGGGGCTGGCCATCGTGAAGAACATAGTTCGGCTCCACGGCGGCAGCGCGGAAGCGGGCAACACCGACGGCGGTGTAAGGTTCTCCGTCACCCTGCCCCGGTAAACTCAAAGGAGGGATTTGATGTACGCGATAATTCACGGTCTTCTGGCCGACAGAAAGGGCGGCGAGATTTTCGTCCTTTTTGGCGGGTGGCACTTCTTTTACATCATCGCCACGCTGGAGGCCATAATCGCCGTATGCCTCTGTCTGCGGGGCAGAAGCCGGGAGACAAAAGATAAGACGGCCGCGGCGTTTATAAACGTCGCCTTCGGCCTTTACATTGCGGACTTCTTCCTCATGCCCTTCGCCTACGAGTACATAGACATGGAAAAGCTCCCCTTCCACGTGGGCACCTCCATGTGCGTGGCCTGCTTTCTCAGCGTACACTGGGGGCGGCGGAGGGGGTGTCGGCGCCA